>DASVTG010000031.1:0-2888 GCA_036387695.1 Hymenobacter sp.
CCGGGCGCCGCCTGGCTTCTTGCATGTCTTCGTTCCGCTGCATCCTCACCCTGGAAGACCAGGACTTCCCCGTGGTGCACTGCGCCTACGAGTTCAGCCAAGCCACTTCTGAGCGGGGCCGGGCCGCAGCCAAGGTGCGCAGCGGCCTGCTCACGCTGCACCTCGACGTGCCCGACGGCGACCACCTGCTGGCCTGGGCCACCGACCCGCACAAGAAGCTCGGCGGCTACGTGCTTTTTCAGGAAACCAACCGCCCCATTGCCCGCGAAATTCTGACCTTCGACGACGGCTTTTGCGTGTCCTATGAGGAGGCCTTTTTTTCGGGCTCCGACGCGGAAGGCGCCTACCGCTGCGTAGTGCAAATCTCGGCGGGCAAGCTCACGTTGGGTACCGCCGAAAGAGACAATACCTGGGCTGAGACGCGTTAATGCCCCTTCTGGCGTTGCCGCCGCTATTCGGGGCGCAACGCCGCCACGGCCGAATCGACTTGCGCAGCCGCCGCGTTATCGGAAATCCGCAGGTATGTTACCTTACCGTTTGAGGTGTTTCTGACGGTAAAGTCAGCCGAAGCGCGCTGGCCTTGCCAGCGGTGCTCGGTGGGGCTCACCTGCACGCCTTGGCCGTACATCCGCTTGCCCGCCTCCAGCAAGCCGGGTCGCCGCGAGTTGAAATTGATGCGGTAAAGCCGGCCCTGCCAGAATTCGTACCCCAGGCCGTCGAGGCGTAGGGTGTCGAGGTGTTCGTTGTGACTGGGGATGATGTACATGACGGCGGGCCATATCCGGGGCACCAGCTTCAAGGGCACGCCTTTGAAGCTGCTCAGCGAATCGCCCAAGTGGTGCGCGCCATAACCGTTTTGCGCATCCACAATGGCGTTCGGGTCCAAGGCAGCAGGCGCAGCCGCCTCCGGCGCGTCGCTCGTGGGCGACGTGGGCGACGAACAAGCCACCAGCAGCGGCAAAGCGAGCAATAGGATTTTCATAGAGCAGTGAGTTGACTGGCGCTAGCATAAGCACAGGCTCGGTCCTCCTTTGGGCACGCTATTTTTCCGGTAGTTTGGGGATGGGGACGGGCGGCGTTTTCCAGCCGTTGGGCGGACTGTCGGCAATGCTGTCGGGGACGGCCGCGGCAAAATGCCCGGTGCTCACGCCAAGATTTAAGCTGTTGTACCCACCTGTACCGGACTAGCGTCCCAGCAGCAAGCTCACGTGGCCAGCGAGGCAGCGGCGTTGGCGAAAAGCCGGCGCCTTCTTGAAAACCTGGATTCATGCGTGGGTCGGTGGTTTCACGGCAAAGTACTATAATTAGCCGCACGACCTCAAGTAGCGTCAGCCCCTGGTATATGCGACGAGTTAAATAATTAACTTCGTCCGTAATTAAGTAGTCGTTACGCAACGACAATGGGTTAATCGAGTTACTTTTACACTTGTCCTTTATCCCCCTGGCATGTCCTACCCCGTTACTGTTAGTGTACACATTGATGGCGGTGCTGCCCTGGCCGACTACAACAAGCTCACCCTCAACCAACACGTACTCACGCACCACTCGTTTGCGCTCGACTTTTCGTTTGAAGCGCTGGGCAAGGCACTGGGACTCAAGCCCAACACGCTGTTTGCGCAAGCGCACGAGCAGCTAAGCGGCAAAAACATCACCATTGGCTGGACGAGCGCGGCCAAGGCCGATGCCGGGCGCTCGTTTGAGTTTAAGGGCATTGTCACCCACATCAGCATCCAGACCGATGCCGATTTGGTAAACTACTACCACATCAGCGGCTACAGCCCCACGTTCTTGCTGGAAGACGGCACCCAGTGCCGCACCTTCGTCAAGAAGCCGCTGCAAGCCATTTTCCAGCAGGTGTTGGGCGACTACCCCGGCAACCCGCTCAAAAAGCAACTGAAAGCCCAGAGCCAGGACGTGCTGGCCTACACGGTGCAGTACAACGAAACCAACTTCAACTTCCTGAGCCGCCTCGCCGCGCAGCAGGGCGAGTGGTTTTACTACGACGGCACCACCCTGCAGCTGGGCCGCGGCACCGGCAACACCATCGCCTTTAAAAGCAACAGCGCGCAGGTGTTCACGCTCTCCATGCACCTGCAGCCCGGCAAAACCGAAGGCGCGCACTACAACTACCGCACCCACGAACCGCTAAAAGCCAAGTCGGCTTCCCCCACGGCGGGCCACCCCTTCAGCAAGTTTGCGGTGCAGAAGTCCGACGAGCTGTTCACCCAAACCCACCGCCTGCAGGCCGGCGCGCACATGAGCGACCAAGCCCAGTTGCAGCGTTCCCTGGACGGCCTGGCTGCCAAGCGCGCCGGCAACCAAGTGAGCCTGGAAGGCAGCGGCGAGGCCTTCGACATGGCGCCCGGCAGCGTGCTCGACGTGCAGGACGCGGCCGGCGCGGCCTACGGCAAGTTCCGGGTGCTGGCCGTGCGCCACGAAGTAGACGGCGACGGCAATTACCAAAACCACTTCGAGGCCCTGCCCGACGCGGCCCCGTCCCCGCCGGCCAACCCGCTCTACGCCGCCTCCGACGCCCAGCCCGAGCTGGCCGAGGTGATTGACCTGGCCGACCCGCGCCGGCTGGGCCGGCTGCGGGTGCGCTACCACTGGCCCGTGGCCAAACCCGCCGACGCGGAAAGCGGCTGGCTGCGGGCGAGCACGCCCTACTCGGGCGACGGCAAGGGCCAAATGTTCACCCCCGAGGTGGGCTCGCAGGTGCTGGTGGGCTACGAGCACGGCCTGGCCGAGTTCCCCGTGGCCCTAGGCAACCTGTTCCATCCCCAAAACAAACAGAACAAGTCCTACAGCCCGCCCAACAACAACCTGAAAGGCCTGCAGACGGCCGGCGGCAACAAGTTCGTGATGAACAACGCGGCCGGCGGGCAGTC
>DASVTG010000032.1:0-1531 GCA_036387695.1 Hymenobacter sp.
CCATGCTGTTCTTCCGCAATTTCTGGAAAATACTCGGGCTGTTTTTGCTAAACGTGGCCGCCTATTTTGCGGTGCGGGAGGCCATGTCAATCGTTCGGCCTTTCCTTTACGTGCCTGACAGCCAGTATTTCTACAACGTCAATTTGCTTTTGTTCTTTGTGACGCTGTTTGTGGTGGTGTACTTCTTTCGGACCGAAAATTTCCGCCAAGAGCGCCTGCTAACCTTGCAGAACAAAACTCTGGCCCAATCCATCGAACACCTCCAAACCACCCAATCACAGCTGGTGCAGCAGGAAAAGCTGGCTTCGCTGGGGGCGCTCACGGCCGGCATTGCGCACGAGATACAGAACCCGCTCAACTTCGTCGACAACTTCTCCGAGGTGGGCCTTGAACTCGTAACTGAGCTCCGCGAAGCCCTGGCCCAGGAGCCCCTTTCGGCAAGCGGCAAGCAAGCCCTGACGCAAGTACTGGACGACCTGACGCAAACCCAGCAGAAGGTGAACGAACACGCCGACCGCGCTTCGCGCATTGTAAAAAGCATGCTGCTGCACTCGCGCGCTAACAGCGGCGAGCGCCAGCCCGCCGACCTCAACGCGCTGTGCGACGAGTACCTGCGCCTCTCCTACCACGGCCTGCGCGCCGTGCACAAAGACTTCACTGCCGACCTCCTCACGGATTACAACTTGCGTCTGGGGCAAGTGCCGGTGGTGGCCGAGGACCTGGGCCGGGTGCTGCTCAATCTGTTCAACAACGCCTTCTATGCCATGCGAAAACAGGCGGTCCAACTGCCGCCCGGCACCTACAAGCCGACTGTATCCGTGACCACCCAGCGCGTCGCCAACGGCGTCATTATTCGGGTGCGCGACAACGGCACTGGTATTCCCCGCGACATTCAAAACAAGATTTTCCATCCTTTCTTCACCACCAAGCCTCCCGGCGAAGGCACCGGCCTGGGCTTGTCGCTGAGCTATGACATCATTTCCCGCGGGCACGGCGGCACGCTCACCGTGGAATCTCAGGAAGGTGTGTACACGGAATTCACCGTGTGGCTGCCCGATGCGGGGACGTTGAAAGATTCTCAATCCAGTTTCATCAAGACCCAAGCCGATGCCCAGCCAGCTAAATAGGGCTAGTTGGGCGCAGTGAGTAACCCGCCGTCGGCGCGCCGGCCAGTTGTGCCTTTGCGTGCATAAGTTTGCCTGCTTGATGGTCAAGAGCTCAAGCGTACGGGCACTACTTTGATAGAACACAGAATGGTAACGGGCAAAGATTTGTTGGACCTGGGCTTAAAGCCCGGTAAATGGTTTAAAGACGCGTTGGAGCACATTAATGCCAACGACCTCAGCGGCGATGGCCTGCACGCTTACCTCGACACGGTGAAGCCCGCCCCGGTGATTCCGCTGCTGGGTAAGCCCGTAGCTTACCACGAAAACATCCGGGCCGATACGGCCGTCGAGCAGGCGAACATCGACTACGTGAAGCAGTCGATGAACCAGCTGATGCGGACGCCTACCGTGGTGGCCGGGGCCAT
>DASVTG010000033.1:0-6062 GCA_036387695.1 Hymenobacter sp.
ACCGTGCGCCTGCGCCAAAGCCAGCCCAGCGAGACGTTCCGCCTCGCGGTAAATGGACAGGTGGTCAGCGTGGCCGTCGACCCCGACCAATGGGTGTTGGACCTGCCCACCACTCCGCCCGTGCGCGACAACACGTTACCGATTGTTGAACTCGGAAGGCTTTTGATATATCCCAATCCCTGCCGGGAGACGCTTCGGTTAGCCGGCGTACCGGCAGGAAGCCGCACCGCCATCGTAGTAGATGCTACTGGCCGCGTGGCCCTGAAGCAAGCCATAACCGACGCCCATCCCCAACTGAGCACCGCCTCCTTAGCCCCTGGACTTTACTACCTGCGCCTTCTCAAAGCGAGTGGCGAATCAGTAGGGCACGGCCAATTCGTTAGGGAGTGACAAGCTGAATTTATGATGGAAGCTACCATGGTTAACCAGCTTATTTTGAGCTACGAAAAAGCCCCAACATTGTAAGTAATGTTGGGGCTTTTTCGTGCTGGGCTAGGATTAGCAATGCCTCAGAACCGGTCGTGGTACTCGGCAATCAGGGCTTGGGTGGGGGCGTCGGCGGGCGGAGCATCGAGCAGGTTTTGCAGCAGCTCTTCGAACGAACAGGCTTTGGTGAAGCAAGGCTCCAGCACCGCGTTGCTGGTCACCCGGATGAACATGGGCTGCTCGTCAACCGAAACCAGGTCCACGGTTACGAGCCCGAAGCGCTGGTTGCAACGGCCCGTTTTGGGGCAGTCGGTGGGGTTGGGTTTGAACAGCTGCTTGAGGGTGCTTTCGGTGTGGTGCTCCAGGCGCTTGGTGCACTGGTCGGCACAGGCGCGGTGGTAGCCCAGGCCAAGTATCCGTTCGCCAAGGTGCTCGTAGAAGTGCCGAAAATTGCCGGGCCCGATGCTGGAGTCGAAAAACAACAACGCTCCCTGGCGGCCGCTTTCGTGAAGCAGCTGCACCCGCAGGCCGCGCGTGCCGGCCGCGCCGCCTTTGCGCAGGTGATAGGCCTTGTAGTAGGGCCCCAGCCAGTTGAGGAACACCCGCTGCTCGACCCAACGGGCGTGCCGACGCGCCTGCGCCGGCGACAGCCGCACGGCACGCCAAGCGGCCGGGGCGGCCTTTTTGGTACGGAACAGGGTTTGGATAAAATCGAACAAAACTCGGAAAGAATAGTGGAGTCGAAACACCCGCTAAGGCAAATAGTTTACACGGGGGAAGTCGGGCAGTGGACCAAATTTCCCGGCAAATGCCCGCGTAAGCCGATATCGTGCCATAAGTAAAGGCCGGCTTCCGTTGGGAAACCGGCCTGAACAGCTATTGGCCGACTTGAAATTGCGGCAAGGACTTATTTAACGCGCGTCCAAGTCTGCGACTTGCCGATGAGCGAAAAGCCGATGTAGCCTTTCACTTCCATGGTGTTGGGGTTGAGAACCTTCATGTAGCACGAGTAGGTTTTGCCATCCTCAGGGTTGTAGATGGTGCCGTCGTCCCACTTGTTCTCGCTGTCCTTCTTGAAGTCTTTCATGAACACCAAGCCCAAACGCGGGCGGTTGCGCAATTTGGGGTCGGGGTTTTGCGAATCGGTTTTGGGCTTGCCGGTAGCTGGGTCGTTGGGCGCAGTCAAGCTCACGATTTTGCCGAACAGCTTATCACCGTTCTGATAAATTTCAAACGTGGCCTTCTTCTCCGAGTTCGTCCAAATCCCGAGCGGGGACATGGTTTGGGCAGAAGCCATGCGGGCAACACCCAGCACGAGAACAACGAGTAAGAGCAGTGTTTTTTTCATTGCTGAAATGAGAATGAGGTGGGTTTGAGGGGAAAAGGTAAGCGAAAATATTCGGAGACCTGTTGGCCAGGCTTGACAACCCATAGGCAAGTTTACGGCCAACTTCTGAGCAAGTGCGGCCGGGGCAGCCAATGCCAAAATTAATAGCACTGAAAATCAGTCTTCCAGCCAGTTTGCGGGCCGTTTTGTCAGAAATAAATGCCGTAAATTTTGAACCTTAGTCTTCGCTATTAACTTTACCGCTCAGTAGTGAGTGCTACGGCCTCGTTCAAGCAGCCCTAAGGTGCTGGGAAGCGCGAACGGGGTTATGTCGAACGTAAAGAAAGGAGGTACAAAATGTCTAGTAGTCCCAAACAAATCCTGCCAAGCCTGTCGAATGTCGTACGCTTCACCGCAGTACGCGCCTAACAACAGCTTCGTGGGGTAGCTCCTAAGGCTGCCCACATTCGGCCAGGTCTTATCGAAAAGACGCCGGAACTGCACCCCAGTTTCGCCGCTTGGTAAGATTTGAAGGATTAGATGCCCGGTTTGCCCAGCCGCCCTTCAGTGGGACGGCAGAGGCAAACCGGGCATCGCTTTTTTACGGCCGGCTACCCCACGCCGAGGGCTCGGCGTGGCGCTGGCTAGTTGGCAGCGGTGCGGACTTTTTTAGCAGGCGCTTTACGGCGGATGGTCGGCGTTGCGCTCTTTTTCTTAACCATCGGCTTTTTTGCATTTGCAACGGTCGCTGCCTTCTTTATTGGCTTGCTTGCCGCCTTTTTCCTGGCAACGGCGGGCGCTTTTTTGAGGGGCGTCAACGTCTTGGGCAGCGCGGGGGCAGCTGGCGCGGTTGCGCCGTTCCCGTGCGGGCGCGTTGCCAGCGCCCGCACGGGAACGGCGGCGGTGCTTGCTGCCGGCCGCACCGCGGGGGCGGCGCCCGGGTCCAGCACCCGCCGCACTTGCATGAAGCGGCGCTCGTAGTCCGTGCCTTCCACCTGGCTCACCTTCACGCCAGATTCGCGCCGGGCCGACGAAGCATGCACGAAGCGCAAGGGCTGCTCGCCGCGGCCCGAAATCACGATGCCCGCGTGCCCCGGCGTGCTGCTAGTGGTGGCCGTGCCGGTGAACACCACAATGTCGCCGGGTTGGGCGTCGGCGCGGGGCACGGGGCGGCCCACGTCAATGAGCAGCGCCGTGGAATGCGGCACCGCCACCCCAAAATGGGCAAACGTGTACATGATGAAGCCAGAGCAGTCGAAACCCGTGAGGGGAGAAGTGCCGGCGTACACGTAGGGGGTTCCCCGCTGCGCCAAGCCAAAAGCCACCACGCTGTCGGCGCGGGCAGACGGGGCACGCCGCGTCGCTTGGGCTCCCTCGGGGGCGGTGAGGGCCGCCGCCACGGGCTGCACCGGCAGGGCGGAAGGCTGTGCGGGCCCAAGGGCCGCCTTGGGACCGCCGAGGCGGGGCAACACGAGTGCCATGGCCGCCAGCAACCCCACAAAAACCATCCACACAACTCGCATAATGAAACTTATTAGGGGCCTGTCTGCGCTGATAAGCGCAACGATTGTTCCTAACGGCGCCGCTTGCCGCTAGGTTGGAGGTAGCCGCGCCGGTTTACTTTGTCCCACGGTTTCATTCACAACATTGCCAATGCTAAGAAATTCAAAACTGCTTTTTGGTCGCGCCGCGGTGCTCGGGCTGCTGATGGGCCCGCTGCCCGTGGCGGCCCGGCCGGCGGCCGCGGTCCCTACGTTGAAATACACCCTTTCCATGCCCGCTCCGCAGACGCACTACTTCGAGGTGAAAATGGAGCTGGGCGGCTTTCCCGCGGAGTACACCGACGTGAAACTGCCGGTCTGGACGCCGGGCTCCTACTTGGTGCGCGAGTACGCCAAGAACGTGGAAGGCTTTGCGGCCCGCACGGCCGGGGGCCAGGCCTTGGCTGCCGAAAAAATCAACAAAAACACCTGGCGCGTGCGCCACCCCAAGCAAGCCAATTTCCAGGTTAGCTACCGCGTGTATGCCTTTGAGCTGACGGTGCGCACGTCCTTCGTCGACGCCGACCACGGCTACCTGAACGGCACGAACGTGTTCATGTACCCGGCCGACAACAAGTCCTTGGGCAGCACCGTGGTGGTGCAGCCCGCGGCCGGCTGGTCGAAAGTGAGCACGGCGCTGCGGCCGGGCCCCGGCAAGTTCACCTACAAAGCCGCCAACTACGACGAGCTGGGCGACTCGCCCATGGAAATTGGCAACCACAAGGTGCTGGAATTCACCGCCAACGGCACCCCGCACCAAGTGGCCATGTTCGGGGCTTACAACGCCCCCGACGACGCCAAACTGGTGGCGGACATGAAAAAGGTGTGCGAGGAAGCGCACCGCGTGGTGGGCCAAAACCCGCTCGACCACTACCTCTTCATCGTGCACAACCTGGAGCGCGGCGGCGGCGGCCTGGAGCACTTGTACTCCACCACCTTGGAGGTAAGCCGCAACGCCTATGGCACCGAGCCCGGCTACAAATCTTTTTTGGGGCTGGTGGCGCACGAGTACTTTCACCTTTGGAACGTGAAGCGCATTCGTCCGATAGCCCTGGGGCCGTTCAACTACGACCAGGAGAACTACACCAACATGCTGTGGGTGAGCGAGGGCATCACCACTTACTACTCCAAAATCATCAACGTGCGGGCCGGCAACACCACGCGCGAAGATTTTCTCAACGGGCTGGCCAACGACATCACGACCGTGGAAAACACGCCCGGCAACCGGGTGCAGTCCGCGGCCGAATCCAGCTTCGACGCCTGGATTAAGTCGTACCGGCAGAACGAGAATTCCAAGAACAGCGAAATCAACTACTATGCGAAAGGCGACCTGATTGGCACCTTGCTTGACTTGAACATTGCTGAGGCCACCAAAGGCGAAAAGCACCTCGACGACGTGTTTCGCCTGCTGTATGACACGTATTACAAGAAGGCCAACCGGGGCTTCACCGACAAGGAGTTCCAGGACGCGGTGGCTCAGGTAGCGGGCCAGCGCTACGATGAATTCTTTCAAAACCGCGTGTACGGCACCAAAACCCTGGACTATGCCACCTCGCTCGGGTACGCGGGGCTGGCCATTACCAACTCCCCAATGACCGCAGACGGCACTTTGGGCGCTAACTTCTCCAACCGCACGGGCAAGCTGCTGGTGACCGGGGTGGTGCGTGACCGCGCCGCCTGGAACGGCGGCCTGAGCGTGAACGACGAAATCCTGCTAATCAACGGGGCAGCGCCCGACAACGAGTCGGTGAAGGCCTTGGCCTTTGGGCCCGTGGGCACGGAAGTAAAGCTGCAAGTGCGCCGCGACGGCCTCACGCGCGACCTCGCCCTGAAGATGCTGCCCAACCCCGAACGCCGCTACCAGATTCAGCCCGTGGCCAGCCCCACCACCGCCCAGCAGCGCGTGTTAGCCAAGTGGCTCGGGCCACAGAATTGACCGCAGATTTAACGGATTTTAACGGATTGAAACGGATTTTTTGTGGTTCCGCTCCTGCTCTTGCTTAGGGCAGTGGCCGTAAAGCAAAAAGGGCCGCCCCATTGGGCGGCCCTTTTTGCTGACTGTTGGTACGTGCGAATTGAGGATGATTTGAAGGAAGCGGAACCACAAATAATCCGTTTTAATCCGTTAAAATCCGTTAAATCTGCGGTCCTATTTGATTCGTTTCAGCGCCACTTCGCGGACGGGCGCAATCACCAGCGGCACCTTTTCTACTTTCACCGAGGAAGTGTCGAGGCCGAAGTACTGGTCTTCGGAAGCAATGAACTGGCGGATGTAGAAGTAGGCCTGCATGACCAGCTTTTCGATGGTTGGAAAATCGTTTTCCACCGAGAGGAATTTTTCGAGCACCACGAAGCGGAAGTCGCCGGTGACGTGCTGCTTGCTCAGGGACTCGTAGCGCGAGGTGATGTCCACTTCCTTGTTGCGCACCAGGTCCTCAATCACCTTGCGGAAATACAGGTTGATGCGCTGCTGCACCCGGAAGCCCAGCCGGAAATTGATGCGAAACACGTCGTCCTTGGCCACTTCGGTCACCTTGTACTCCATGGTGTAGGGCTGGTCGGTGGTTTCCACGTGAATGAACCAGTAGATGTCGGCCCGCTTGGGCCGCTTCTGGAAGATGGAATAAATGATTTTCTGCTCGATTTCCGAGTTGCGCTCGGCCGAAGTCAGGAACACGAGGTGGGTGGAATACTTCGGGATGGTTTCGTCGTTGCTGAGCTGCTTCAGGGCGTCGACGTAGGGCTCCAGCCGCACAAACTCGGTGAGG
>DASVTG010000034.1:0-3518 GCA_036387695.1 Hymenobacter sp.
CCCTTGGCCACGTCCCACCATTCCGAACCTTCGCGCTCATAAGAGATAAAAGAATGCCCGATGTGCTTGGCCAGAAACCCGTGAATTTCCTGCACCGGCTTAATGGGATAATCTTGGCCGCTGAGCAGATTAATGAAATCGTATTTTACGTCCGTGGCGAGTATTTCCCGCAGGCCTTGCACCGAAGCTTCCGTGAACTGATAAGAGGCCCAGCGGGTGACAAACCGCTTGCGAATGAACTGCACGCGGGGCATCTCTGCTAGGGCAAGGAAATCGGCCTTGTTGGCCCGCTTGTCCAAATGGATGTAAAAGTCAGCTTCGTCGTGCAACAGCGCCTCAATCAGACGCTTCAATTGGCTTGGCTGCTGATGAGCCATGATAAGATGCGCTACCCTCATAACTGCCGCCCGTTTATGCGTTTCGGTTGTAAATAAGCAGTGGTCCAGCGGTCCAAAAGCTATAATTAACAGTGTTTTGGCGCTGATACATTCTGAATTTTAGTTGAAAATTCATAAGTGCATTTCTGCTAGCATACTTCATTCTGTTGATTTTAGGTTTCAGAAAAATTCATACATTGTGTTGTAGCTCAACCATTAAGCAAGTATCAGCAGACAAATAGCTAGTAGCACCTGAATTTGAAATAAGGTTAAATTATTCATTGGTGCGCGTCGGTTCTAAGCCCTTGCTCCCTTTCAGATATTTTCCAAATACCGCCGTCGCATTAGATGAAAAATGTGCACTTTCCAGCAAAGCCGTTTCACTCCTCCCGAGCGCTCGCCGGGCCGAAGCCGGCGCGAAACAGCACGTACAACGCCGCCACGGGCAGCGGGCTCACCACGAAATCCAGCAAATGGCGGCCCAGGCGGTAGGCCCAAACGGCGTCGCCGGCCAGCTTGCCCAAGAACACCAGCGCGGCGTACGCCACCAGTAGCCCGGCGTAAATCCGCAACGCGAGCCGCCAGTGGCCAGCGGGCAGCAGCACCCGCAGCAGCAGCAGGCACACGCCCAGGTAAAGCAGGGCGTAGGTGGCCACGGCCGGCAAAAAGCGTTTGGTGATGCCGCCGTTAATGCCCTGCTGCAAGGCTTCGGCCGATTGGCGCAGCCCACCCAGCGCCAGCGCTTGCTGCCACAGCCGCGTGAGAAATGCCAGCACAGCCTCGTCGTAGACGCCGAGCAGCAGCAAGGCCGCCACCAACGTTCCCACCAGCGCCCACCGGAGCGGGCTGGGCGCGGCCGAACTACGCACCGGCCGCTTCCGTGGGCGGGTGAACGGGACCGGCCAGGCGCCGCGCCCACAGCAGCCACAGCCCAAAAATGCAGGCATACACCACGAACGTGAAGGTGTAGTGGTGGTTGAAGTCGACGGTTTGGTGGGAGTAATGCTGGTTGAGCGCCAGGGCCGCCACGCGCAACACGTTGAGGCACCAAATGAGGAGGATGCCGGCCGGAATGAACCACAACTTGCGGCGCCACGCCCCCGGAAAGGCCAGCACAAAACCACCGAAAAGCGCATACAGCACCAAGCCGTTGCAGGGCGGGCCCACCACCACGGCCATTTGGCCGTTCATGAGCACCAAGTTGGCGTGCGCCGGGTCCACGGCGGCGTCAAAGCCCAGGAGGCGGAGCAAGCCCACGCTTGCCCGCGTGATGTCGTTGCAAAGCACGGTGTCCAAGCGGCCGTCCTGGGCCAGCCACTGTTCGTAGCCAAAAAACCACACCAAGTACATGGCCCCCGCCGTGAGCAGGAAGCGCAACAAAAGCCGGTTGCCAGAAGCGGCCGCGGCCGGGGAAGTAGTGGGCTGCATATACCCGGAAAGGTAGGGCGCAAAAAGACAAAAAAGGCGGCTCATCCACCTGGGATGGTCGCCTTTTTAGGTTAAAATTTGAGGGTGCTACGCCTTTTTGCGGCGGTTGCGCAGGTGCTTGATGCCATAAGCAACGCCGCCGGCCAGCAGCAGCGACACGCCACCGTCGAGGGGCACGGCAGTGGGGTCGGTGGGGGTACCCGGGGCGGGACCGCCCGTGCCGGGCTGGGCCAGCACAACTTCACTAAGCGCCACCAATAGGGTTAGCACGGGCAGCAAACGAGACAGAAGAAATGATTTCATGTAAAAATGGGATAATGTGAAGTGGCCAAGCCACGTGACAAAGTACTGCAAACACGTCCCGGGGCCAACCATCAACCAGCCTACCGGCCAATTCCTCGCGGCTACCCATGCTCGACAATTACGGGTTTGGGCACCTTTTGGTTTTAAAGCAGCGGTTCACGGGGTAGGGCATCAGCAAGCGGCTTTTGGTCCTTGAAACAACGGCCCGCACGTCGGCCATGCGGGCCGTGGTGGCCGCGGCGCCGCGGCTGAGCTGCACCCGTGCACAACGGCCGCCTGCCTACCTTGCACTTGCTGCCATGCCCTCATTGCCTATGCTACCCGCTTCCGACGCCTCCATTTCGCCAGCTGCCCCCGTCGATTACCACCCGCTTATTCGCCAAGTCTTTGCCGAGATGGGAAAGGTGGTGGTGGGCCAGCAACCGCTGCTCAGCCGCTTGCTCATTGGCTTGTTCACGGGTGGGCACATCTTGCTCGAAGGCGTGCCGGGCCTGGCCAAAACGCTCACCATTTCCACGCTGGCCAAGGTGTTGCACCTGCACTTTCAGCGCGTGCAGTTCACGCCCGACCTGCTGCCTTCCGACCTGGTGGGCACCATGATTTACAACCAAAACCAGTCGGTGTTTGAGGTAAAAAAAGGGCCGATTTTCGCCAACCTCGTGCTGGCCGACGAAATCAACCGCTCGCCGGCCAAGGTGCAGAGCGCCTTGCTCGAAGCCATGCAGGAAAGGCAGGTCACCATCGGCGAAACCACTTACCCGCTCGACTTGCCGTTTCTGGTACTGGCCACCCAAAACCCGGTGGAGCAGGAGGGCACCTACCCCTTGCCGGAGGCCCAGGTCGACCGCTTCATGCTGAAGGTGCACGTCGACTACCTCAAGAAAGCCGACGAGCTGGAGGTGATGCGCCGCATGGCCAACCTCAGCTTTGTGGAAGACGTGCAGCCCGTGCTCACGCAAGCCGACATTTTCGGCATCCGGCAGCAAATCAACCAAGTGCAGATTTCGGAGACGCTGGAGAAATACCTCATCGAGCTGGTATTCGCCACCCGCCGCCCTGCGGATTACGACTTGCCCGAATTTGCGCAAGCCGTGCAGTTTGGCGCCAGCCCGCGCGCCAGCATTGCCCTGCACCGCGCCTCTAAAGCCGTTGCCTACCTCGAAGGCCGCGACTACGTGCTGCCCGAAGACATTAAGGAAGTGGCCGCCGACGTGCTCAACCACCGCATCCTGCTCACCTACGAGGCCGAAGCCGACGGCATCCGCACCCAGGATTTGATTGAAGCCATCCTGCGCAAAGTGCCCATTAGCTAAAAGCCGTTATGCTTCATGAGTCACCTAGCTATCCAAGGGTTTTGACACAAAAAAGGCTGCCCTTACGAGCAGCCTTTTTTGTGTCGACATACTGAAG
>DASVTG010000035.1:0-2226 GCA_036387695.1 Hymenobacter sp.
GAGCACGCCCAAAGAAATGGGTGGCCCCGGCAAGGCCAACAGCACCAACCCCGAGCAACTGTTTGCCGCCGGCTACTCGGCCTGCTTCGACGGCGCCCTGAACTTAGTGGCCCGCATGAGCAAAACGCCCATCACGGGCAGCACCGTGGAAGCCGACGTGAGCTTCGGCAAAGACGGCGAGAACTTCGGGCTGGCCGTGGACTTGCTTGTGAACATCCCCAACATGGACCAGCAGCAGGCCGAAGAATTGGTGGCCAAGGCGCACCAGGTGTGCCCCTACTCCCGCGCCACCCGCGGCAACGTGGAAGTGACCCTGACCACGACCACAAATTCTTAATGGTTAATGGTAAAGGGTTAATGATTAACGGTTAATCTGCTCTGCTGACATGAAAAAGCCCGCTTTGACCAAGCGGGCTTTTTCATGTCAGCAGCATTAACCACTAACCATTAATCATTTACCATTAATCACCTACCGGTTGTTCATCATCTGAAATTGCTCGTCCAGCTCGGCACGCGAGGCCAGGCGGGACTTTTCCGAAGTGCCGTAGCCCACTTCTTCCTCACCGGCGGCCAACCGAGCCATTACCGAATCAGCAAAATCATTGACGGGCACGCCGAACGTGTGCAGGCCGGGCCCGCCCAGGTCCGTGTTCACGGCCGGCGGCACAATTTCGAGCACCGAAATGCCGGTGGGTTTGAGCTGATGGCGCAGCGAGAGCGTGAAGGAATGCAACGCCGCCTTAGTGGCGCTATAGATGGGCACGAAAGCCGCAGGCGCAAACGACAACCCGGAAGTGACGTTGATGATGGCCGCGCCGGGCTGCTGCCGCAAGTGCGGCACCAGCAGCGTGGCCAAGTGGATGGGCGCCTCCACGTTGATGACGATTTCCTGGCGCCGGGTGTCCCAATCGGCGGGGTCCTCGGCGAGCTGCACGCGGTTCTGGATGCCGGCGTTGTTCACCAGCACGTTGAGGCGCGGGTATTCGGTGGTGGCCCAGCGCACCAGTTCCGCGCGTTCGTGGGCGTCGGCTACGTCGCACACGCGGGTGCGCAAGGCGGGGTATTGCTGCTGCGCTTCGGCCAGCTTGTCGGCGCGCCGGCCTACACTGATGACGTCGCTGCCAGCCTGCAAAAAGCGCACGGCCAGGGCCAAACCAATGCCGGAAGCGCCACCGGTGAGCAGCACGGTGTTGTTGGAAAGATTCATGAGGTGAAAAAACAGGGGTTGAGAAGGACGCTAACAAGTCAGCAAGGATTCTGGTTGGGCACGAAAGTACAGGTCCGGCACTAGGCCTTCAACCCCCGGTTTGGGGCCTTCGTATCTTGTGGGGTTATTTGCATCAACGTAGAAAAAACGGCCCTTATTCATGATTACTCTGGAACCCTTTACCGCCGCCGACTTTACGCAACTCATGGAGTGGGTGGACAACGAACGGCTGATGAAAGAATGGAGCGGCTCGATGTTTTCGTATCCGCTCACCGAAGCGGGCCTGTCGTGGTACGTGGAAGGCTCGAACGACATGAATGACCCCAACGTGTTTATTTACAAAGGCGTGGACTCTAAAACCGGGGCAACCGTGGGGCACATTTCGCTGGGCGGCATCAGCGAGCGCGACCGGGCCGGGCGCATCACCCGGGTGCTGGTGGGCAACACCACCGAACGCCGCCGCGGCATCTGCCAGGGCATGGTAAAGGCCCTGCTACGCATTGGCTTCGAAGACCTTAAACTGCACCGCATCAGCCTGGGGGTGTATGATTTCAACCACGCCGCCATCAACTGCTACCTCAAAGCAGGCTTTCAACAAGAAGGCCTGATGCGCGACGTGGTGAGGCACGGCGACGACTACTGGAGCCTCATTGAAATGAGCATTCTGGAAGATGAGTGGCGGGCTTTGCAGCCAGCACACGGCGAGCCGAAGGCTTGAGCACACGGCGGGCTGCTGTGCGCTTTTTCACAAAACACTCGGCCGCTCCAGCCCCAAATCCGCCGTTAATTGCGCGCTTGTGACTAGCTTGGCGCCCGGTTCTATCTTTCATTCTTCCTCCATGAATCCGCGGCTTTCCCTCCTTTTTGGCTTATTGCTCAGCGGTTTGGGCGCAAGCGCGCAAACGAACATTTCTCAGGAAGGCGCGGCCGCACAGGCCAACCTCAACAGCTTGGTGTCGGGTGCCCCCACCGTGTTGCCCGCGGGCACCAGCGAGGGAACGAAAGGTTCTCCTTACGCG
>DASVTG010000036.1:0-5648 GCA_036387695.1 Hymenobacter sp.
TCGCGCAGGTCCGCGTTCACGAAGAATGGGCCGTTGGCTAAATCCAGCAGCGGATTGGCTTGGGCATAATGCAGGGTGGGCGGCAGTTGCTGATGCTGCAGCGCCAACACGGTTTTTATCAAACCTGCAACTCCGGCCGCTGCCGTGAGGTGGCCCATGTTGCTCTTGATGGAGCCCAGCGCGCAGCTGTTGGGGGCCACCGTTCCGAAAGCCAAGCGCAGCCCTTCTACCTCAATCGGGTCGCCGATGGGGGTGGCGGTGCCGTGGGCTTCCACGTAGCTGATGCTGGCCGGCGCCACGCGGCCATCGGCCAGTGCCGCCGCAATGGCGGCGGCTTGCCCGTTGGCGCTGGGGGCCGAGAAGCTGCCTTTGCCACCGCCGTCGTTGTTAACGCCCACGCCTTTGATAACAGCGTAGACCCGGTCACCATCGCGCCGGGCAGCTGCCAGGGGCTTGAGCAGCACCACGCCCGCGCCGTCGCTGAACACCGTGCCCCGGGCTTGGGCGTCGAAGGGTCGGCAGTGGCCGTCGGCGCTCAGCATGGAGCCTTCCTGGTAGAGGTAGCCGCTGTTGAGGGGCGAGGACACGCTCGCTGCGCCCGCCAGTGCCACTTCGCACTGCCCGGCCCGCAGGCTTTGCACGGCTTGCGCCACGGCCAGTAGCCCCGTTGAACAGGCCGATTGCACGCTCACGGCCGGCCCTTTCAGGTCGAGCGTGTACGCCACCCGAGAGGCCAGATAGTCCTTCTCGTTCACGGTCATTACTTGGAACTCGCCCAACTGGCCCAGCGCCTCCGTATTTCCCTGCACGTTGTGCGGGTAGTAAGAGTTGTTGCCGGCTCCGGCAAACACCCCCACCCGGCCCGCATAGTGTGCCGGCAGGCAGCCCGCTTGCTCCAGAGCCTCCCAGGCAATCTCCAGGAACACGCGCTGCTGCGGGTCCATGGCTGCCGCCAGCTTGGGGTTCAGCTTAAAAAAAGCGGCATCAAATTCGTCGGCGTGGGCAATGATACCCCTGGCTGCCACGTAGCGTGGGTCGTCGCGCAGGGCGGGGGCAATGCTGACGTCTAACTCTTCGGGGGTGAAGAAGCGCGTGGTTTCGCGGCCCTCGCGCAGCAGGTCCCACAGCTCGGTCAGGGTTTGGGCACCCGGAAAGCGGCCCGCCATGCCAATGATGGCCACATCATGGGCCAAGGACTCGCCTGGCTCAGCGGTGTCGGGCTCATTTGCAGCCAAGGCAGGCTGTTGGTTTAGGTAGGCCGCGGCACCAGCCACGGTGGGGTGCTGGTAGAGTTGGGTTACGGGCAAGCGAATGCCGAATTCAGCCTGCAACTGGGCCACCGCGGTTTGGGCCAGCAGGGAAGTGCCGCCCAGCTCAAAGAAATTGTCGGTCACGCCCACCTTATCCAGCCGCAGCAGCCTTGCCCAGACTTTGGCCAAGCAGCGTTCGGTATCAGTGCGCGGGGCCTGATAAGGCAGGCCCAATTCCGCGCGGCGCTGCGTAGCCAAAGCTGGCAACGCCTGCCGGTTGATTTTCCCACTGCTGGTTTTCGGGAATTCGGCCAGCGTGACGAAGGCCGCGGGCAGCATGTAGGCAGGCAGTACCTGGGCGGCCGCTTCGCGTAGGGCAGCCGCCTCAGGAGGCGTGGCGCCGGTGGGTACCACGTAGGCCACCAAGTCGGAGTGGCCTTCCGCGATTTCCCGAACGGCTACCGCTACCTGGCCTACTCCCGGCAGCGTAGCCAGCAGCGCTTCCACCTCGCCCAGCTCAATGCGATGACCCCGAACCTTCACCTGCTCGTCTTGGCGGCCCAAAAACTCCAAGTCGCCGTTGGGCCGCAGCCGGGCCAGGTCGCCCGTGCGGTACAGCCGCAGGGCGGGGCCCGCTGGCGGCGCCCACATGATAAATTTCTCGGCGGTGAGTTCCGGCTGGTTCAGGTAACCGTCGGCCAAACACACGCCGCTGATGCACAGCTCGCCAATCTCGCCTGCGGGCACGGGCCGCAGGTCAGGCGTGAGCACATGCACACCCGTGTTGGCAATGGGCTGACCAATGGTGGGGAGGCGTTCCCAATCCGCCGGCGCGCCGCGCAGTACCAGCTGCGTCACCACATGGCATTCCGTGGGCCCGTACTGATTGTAGAGGGTGCAGGCCGGCAGTGCGGTGAAAAAAGCGGCCAGCTGCGGCGTGATTTTCAATTGCTCTCCCGCCGTCATTACTTCCGCCAGGCTAGCGGGGAACTGCTGGCGGCTCACCGCTATTTCGGCCAAGTGCTGCAAGGCCACAAACGGCAGGAAAAGCCGGTTTATTCGTGCCGAATCGATGAAATCGAGCAAAGCACCCAAGTCGCGGCGTTCCGCATCGGTAGTCAGTACCAGCGTGCCACCAGTAACCAGGGTGGCAAAGATTTCCTGAAAAGACACGTCGAAGCTCAGCGGGGCAAACTGCAGGGTGCGCGTCCCCGGCCCCGCCGTGGAATTCGCTTGTTGCCAGTGCAGCAGGTTCACCAACGCCGCCTGGCCCATGGTCACGCCCTTGGGCGTTCCCGTCGAGCCCGACGTGTAGAGCACATAAGCTGCGGCTTGGTTCTCAAGCTCATTGGCAACGGCCAAAGGTTCAGCGGGGCTTTCGGCTTCTTCGTTGTCGGATGCCAGCACTTGCAGCCCCAGGCGTTCGAAAAGCGCAGCGTCTTCGGCCGGAGCCAGGCAATGCCGAAGCTTGGCGCTGCTGATTACTTGCTGCAGCCGTGCCGCCGGGTAGCTGGGGTCGAGCGGAACATAGGTTTTGCCCGCCTGTAAAATGGCCAGTACGCTTGTCACCATTGCCAGCCCCCGGGTCGTGCTCACACCGATTAATTCGGCTTCCGTGGTTTGAGCCCGCAGCCGTTCGCTCAAGCAGGTTGCGGCCACGCTCAGCGCACCGTAGGTAATGGCGCGTTCGCCATCCACAATCGCGACTTGGCCACGAAATTGTGTTATACTATGTTGTAGTAGAAGTTGAATCGACGAATCTGATTTCATTAAATACCAATAGAGCTATAAACTTAACTAAGTGGGAAAGTTACGGAACATCGAAGTAGTGGTGGCCTCCATTTACACAAGCGAGTGCTTATATTGTTTAAGCTCAACAAACGACGATTATAGTTCTATCAAATAGTTGGTTGTGCCCGTTGCTAATAGAATAATTATTTGTCAAAATTCGCACAGGCACACTTGCTCAGTGCTGTGGTTAGGCCATTTTATTCTCAACAGTTCGAGACAAAACCCGACTCACTTACTGTCACCATCGTCTTCGACGATTCAATATATACTTAGTAAGATGACGATTGTGTGAACAGGACTTTCTTGCAAATAGAATGTATGAAATGTATAGTCAGACTGCATACTGCGGTGTGAGCAGCGCGCGAGATTTGAAGCCAGCCGTCATAAACCTGCCGCCTGCGCCGTAATTTGGCCCCATGATGAAAATCGTCACTGATACCGAACCCCTTGTGCTGCTCGAGTGCCTCGTGGCTGGCACCTCGCACCGCCCCAACTTGGAGAAGTATGAGCCCAAGCTGACCGTGGGCCAAGCGCTGCTGCTCACCCGCGAGCCCGACAACCACTACGACGACTGGGCCGTGCAGGTGCACACCGCCCCGGTTACCGACCCCGCCAACGTTTGGCTTGGCTACCTGCCCGAGGGCCGCAACGAAACCGTGGCGCGCTTGCTCGACGCGGGCAAGAATCTCACGGCCCGCCTCAACCACAAATCCTGGGAAACCGACTGGCTGCACTTGGATATCGAGGTGCTGCTGCACGAATAAAAAGCCGATATTTAAGTAAGAGAGGGAGCTTTTTTGCTAGCAGCAGGGTTTCTCATATGGTTAGCAAGTAGCGACCAATAATTTTAGCAACTACTCACATGCGCGAAGCCTTTCTCTCCGGCAGCACCGACGGCTACGATGCCACCGACAAGGACATCGACAAAGCCCTTCGGCCGCTCAGTTTCGATGACTTCACGGGCCAGGAAAAGATTCTGGAAAACCTGAAAGTCTTCGTGGCCGCCGCCAAGCAGCGCGGCGATGCCCTCGACCACGTGCTGCTGCACGGCCCTCCCGGCCTGGGCAAAACCACGCTTTCCCACATCATCGCCAACGAGCTGGGGGCGGGCATCAAAATGACTTCGGGCCCGGTGCTCGACAAGCCCAGCGACCTCGCCGGCCTGCTCACCAATCTGGAGCCGCACGACGTGCTGTTCATCGACGAAATTCACCGCCTCAATCCCGTGGTGGAAGAATACCTGTATTCGGCGATGGAGGACTACCGCATCGACATCATGCTCGATTCGGGCCCGAATGCGCGTTCGGTGCAGATTTCGCTGTCGCCCTTCACGCTCGTGGGCGCTACCACGCGCTCGGGCATGCTCACGGCGCCGCTGCGCGCCCGTTTCGGCATCTCGGCCCGCCTGGAATACTACGATTCTAAGCTGCTGACCAGCATCGTGAAACGCTCGGCTGAAATCCTCGGCACGCCCATTCACGAGGACGCGGCCTTTGAAATTGCCCGGCGCTCGCGCGGTACCCCGCGTATTGCCAACAACCTGCTTCGCCGCACGCGTGACTTCGCCCAAATCAAAGGCGACGGCACCATCACGGTCGAAATCGCCCAGTTTGCCCTCAATGCCCTCGACGTGGACGCCCGCGGCCTCGACGACATGGACAAGCGCATCCTCACCACCATCATCGACAAGTTCAAGGGTGGCCCGGTGGGCATCAGCACCATTGCCACGGCGTGCGGCGAAGAGGGCGAGACCATCGAAGAAGTGTACGAGCCTTTTCTGATTCAGGAAGGCTACATCAAGCGCACTTCGCGCGGCCGTGAGGCCACCGAAGCGGCCTACCAGCACCTGGGCCGCTTGCTGCCCCAGCACCTGCGCGGCAACAACGGCGACTTGTTTGCTGAGATAACGCAGGAATAGTTTTAAAATTTGTTGTTCTGCAACGGAACGCGCCGCTCCCAGCGGCGCGTTTTTTGTGTCTGGTTAGTTACATTTAATATCAGGTCCTATTTGTATTGTATGGAAACGCTTCAACTCGCCCAAGAACTCAATGCCCTTCCAGAACGCACCCGTGCCGCATTTGAGCGATTGGTTTTGTTGCTGAAAAAGCAGGCTACGGAGTCGCCAAAGCGGCAACCACCCATCCTGTATCCTGCCGACCCGGCACGGGAGGGCGAGCCATTCAATGACCCGGAGTATTTTGGTGCCTGGGCCGACCGGGCGGACATCGTTGACGGCGGCGAATACATTCATCAGGTGCGGCGGGGCCTGCGTCCAGCGTAATGGCCAGTCTCATTTTGTTTGATTCCGATGTGCTGATTGATGTGTTGCGGAAAGACGCGCTGGCCGAAACGCTATTGACCACATTAGCGAGTGCCGGACCGCTGGGCATCAGCGTCGTTTCAAGAATGGAAACCATTCGGGGATGCCGGAACTTCGAGGTCCAGCAGCAAGCGGAGAAGCTGCTGAAACGCTTTCAGGTAATTGCCTTGGACGAAGCCATTTCGCGTCGTGCCGATGAGTTAATCAGCCAGTATTATTTAGGCTATAATTTGGAGATACCGGATGCCCTGATTGCAGCCACCGCCATCGAATATGACTTGCCGTTG
>DASVTG010000037.1:0-6202 GCA_036387695.1 Hymenobacter sp.
AGTTAATCAGCAGCAGCGCGACGAAGGACGGCCAGCCCCAGCCTTGGGCCACGACGAGGCACATGACCACGTTGGCCAGGGCGAAGGCGGCCAGTAGCCGGTGGGGCTCGACGTAGCGCATGAGGAAAGTTCCTACGAAGCGTCCGGTCATCATCAGCACCATGAAGAGGGAGAAGTAGCCAGCGGCCACTTCGTCGGTGAAATTCATTTTCTCAACGCCGTAGTTGATGAAAAAGGCCCAGGTGCCGCCCTGCGCCGCCACGTTCAGGAACTGCGCCAGCCAGGCCCATTTGAAGTGGCTGTGCCCAAACAGGCCCTTGGCTTGCGGCACCTCGTCGGCCGTGCCGGAGTAGAAACCGGCTTCGCCCTCGGCGGGCGCGGGGGCCGCGTGCACGTCCTGCAAGGCCGGCACTCGCACGAAGGAGAAGGCCACGGCAATGGCCAGAATGACGCCGCCAATGGCCAGGTACAGGCTTTTGACTGACGTGAGGTCGCCCGCCACGTGCGAGTTGGCGCCGCTCAGAATGAAGTAGCTGCCCAGCAACGGCCCAATCACGGCGCCCAATCCGTTGAACGACTGGGCGAAGTTCAGGCGCTGGTCGCTGGTTTTCTCCGGCCCGAGCGCGGCCATGAAGGGGTGGGCGACGGCTTCGAGTGTGGCCAGCCCGCAGGCCAGGATGAACAGCGCCCCCCGGAAAAAAGCGAACGAGCTGGCATTGGCCGCGGGCACGAACAGGAAAGCGCCCAGCGCATACAGCCCCAGGCCCAGCTGCACGCCGCGCTTGTAGCCGAAGCGCTTCATGAACAAGCCCGCCGGAATGCCCATCACGGCATACGCCCCGAAAATGGAGAACTGCACCAGCCCGGAATCCGCCTTGGATACTTGCAGCACGTTCTGAAAGTGCTTGTTCAGCACGTCGCCCATGGTAATGGCAATGGCCCAGAGCATGAACAGCGACGAGACAAACACCAGCGTCGGAATGTACTTCTTCTCGGTGAACGGGACTTTTTCGGGGGCGCTGATGGCCGCAGTGGTTTGCATGGACGGACGGGTTGGGAAGGAGTGAGAAAAGAAAAAGACCGTCCTGCCTGGCGCTAGCCTAAGCCGGACGGCCTATTCAGCTACTCGGGCCGCGTGGCCACGGCAATCTTAGAATCGGCGGTGCCGTAGTACATGAACCACTTCGACTTGAAGCGGGCCAGCCCTTCGAGGAACACTACCTGGTTGACTTGGCCGGTGGTTTCGTAGGGTTTGTCGGGACGCATGAAGTAGGTGTCCATGCGCTGGAGCAGCTTGCTGGGGTCGTTCTTGTCGAACAGCGCCTGGGCGGCCGAGTAAGTGCCCACGGGCAGGTTCTTGTCGCCGAAGGAGGGCTCGTTGCGGCTGTTGTAAATCAGGCGGATGCCCTGGTCGGTAATCATGGCCGGCGGGCCGGACTCCACGAGGTCGCTGTCGAATTT
Source organism: Hymenobacter sp. (assembly GCA_036387695.1). Lineage (GTDB taxonomy): Bacteria > Bacteroidota > Bacteroidia > Cytophagales > Hymenobacteraceae > Hymenobacter. The sequence continues at coordinate 1,462 of DASVTG010000037.1, forward strand.
GCCTTCGCGGGTGGGCAGCACAATCTTCAAATCGGGCATGGTGATGGCCTGGGCGCGCAGCGGCACGGGCGGCTTTTCGCCGGCCGCCATCTCCACGGGCGTCCAGTGGATGAGGTCGTCGGACGAGGCCAGCCAGATTTGCGCATCGCCCCAGTACATCCAGTACTTGCCGTTGATTTTGGTGGCCACGATGCGGCCATCGGCCTCGTAGCGCGACACGATGGCGCCCGATTTCGTCCACTTGTCCACGTAGCGCCCGCCGCTGAACTGGGCGAATACGTTGCCGTACTTGGTCCAGTGCAGCAGGTCGGTGCTGGTGGCGATGTGCAGGCGGGCCTTGTCGCCGTCGTAGGCGGTGTAGGTCATGTAGTAGGTGCGGTTGTCGTCTTCCACCACGCGGGGGTCTTCGGTGCCGCCGGGCCACTCCCAGCGTTTCTGCGGGTCGTTGTCGGGGTGCAGCACGGGGGCGGCCATGCGGGTGAAGTGCACGCCGTCGGTGCTGGTAGCCAGGCCGATGCGCGAGGTTTTGCCCGCGCTGGGCGTCACCAGGTTTTCGGCCCGGTACAGCATGAAGATTTTGCCGTCCTTCACCACCACGGCGGGGTTGAAGACGTCTTTTTCCTCCCACTTGATGGGCTGTTTGAGGATGGGGTCGGTGAACTGGCCCACGGCGCTCGGCCCCATGATGGGGTTGTCGCGGTCGGCCTTCTCAAAGTCGAGGAGCTGCCAGCTGTCGGGGCCGGCGGGAGGCGCTTTGGCCACGTCGGGCGTGCTGCGCTGGGCATCGTTGCAGCCCATCAGCAGGGCCAGGGCCAAGGTGGCGCCGCCGGCGAGGCGACGGGCCGGTAAGTCAAAAAGAGTCATGCGGTTTCGGGAGTAGGAGAAAAAAAATCTCCCACCATTCCGACGAATGGAACGGTGGGAGACGGAAGAAACAGCCATTCCAGGCCCTACAGCGTGTTTTCGATGGTGAAGATGGAAGTCACCTCCGCATCGGTCAGGGCGCGGTTGTAGATGCGAATGTCGTCCATCTGCCCCTTGAAGAAGGCCTCGCCGTAGAAGGTGAAGTAGTCGGCGGCCTGGCCTCCGGTGGGCGGGCTGTTGTAGGTGCCGTTCGCCAACTGCTGGCCAATGCACAACGGAACCGCCTGGGGGGCGGCCTTGAGGGAGCCGCTCACGTCGGTCCAGGTTTTCACCAGGGCCCCGTTGATGTAGAACTTCATCGTGCCGTCAACATACGAGGACACGACGTGCGACCACGTGTTAGTGGGCACGATGCCCGACGCCGCGTCGCGGTCCGAAATGGGGTTGGCGGTGTTGGTGGTCGTCACGGTCAGGAAGGGCTTGCGGTCGCCCTGCAACTGAAACTTGTAGCCCGTCCAACGATTCAGCGAAACGATGTAATTGTCGGGGTTCGAGTCGACCGGCCGCACCCAGGCGCTGATGGTGATGGCCTGCGGGTTCAGGGCCAGCTTATAAGGCACCTCAATGTAAGCCCCGTTGTTGAACTCGTAGGCCTGGGCCGCGCGACCAAACCGGTCAGCCACCGGCACCGGCACCGCCGTACCAACGACGGGTACTTTGGTGGTCGGAGTCGACGTGGGCCCGTTGATGGTGCCGGCTTTCAGGGTGCCATTGTTGCCGTTCGCCGTGGCGTCGTTGGCATTGCCCGAAAACTTCCACTGGGCCATCAGGTTGGCGGCGGACACTTCCTGAATCAGGCTGTTCTGAAAGATTTTGGCCGCGCGGCGCAGGCTGGCTTCGGCCGTGTTCACGGTGGCTTGGGCGGCTGCGCCGTCATTCTTCGTAGCGGTAGCCAGGTCGACGGACGTTTTCAGGGTGGCCCTTGAGCCCGTGGCGTAAGTGCCGGGCTTGGTGCCTTCCACGGCGGCCGTGTACACGGTGTTCACCGAGTCAATCAGGGCCGTGAGCTTGGCTTTGTCGGCGGTGACGGCGGGCTTGGCCGGGTCGTCGGAATCGGAGCACGACGACACGACGACCATGCCGCCAAACAGCAGCCAGATGAAGGTAAAAAGGTAAAATCTCTGACTTTTCATGGTGGGTTTTTAAAAAGGTGAGGATTGAGAAACTTGGGAAAAAAGGTGATTGCGGCGCTACAAGCCCAGCTTTTTGTTGGTGTCGCGCTCGCTTTGCGGCACCGGGAAAAACCGGTGGCGGGCGTAGCTGAAGTTGGGCTGGCTGCTCAGCGCGGCGCGGGCGTAGGCCTCGCCGTAGCGGATGACGTCGAAAAAGCGCTGGAACTCCAGGGCCAGCTCGGCGCGTCGTTCGCGCCGGATATCCTCGCGCAGCTGGGTTTGGTTGGTGGTCGTAATGTCAGGCAACAGCCCGGCCGGCACCGTGCCGAAACCTGCGAGGGTGCGGTCGTTGAGGTAGCTTTCGCGGGCCCGCTTGCGCACTTTGTTCAAGGCTATGAGGGCGGTGGCGGGGTTGCCGGCCTCGTTGGCCGCCTCGGCCTCGATGAGCAGCACTTCGGCGTAGCGAATGGCTTGGTAGTTCAGGTCGCCGTCGCCCTTGATGGTGGCGGGTACCTCCGAAAGCGGCTGCAAGTGCTTTTTCGAGAGGTAGCCCGTGGTGCTCCAGGTGGTGTCAAACGGCACCCCGAAAAAAGGCTGCCCGAACCGCCCCACCGAATAATCCAGGCGCGGGTCGACCACGCCGGCCGTCGTCTGCTCGAAGTTGTTCACCAGGCTGCGCGTGGGGTAAAAGAAGCCGTAGCCGTTTTGCAGGCGCGGGGCAAACCACTGGTTGAGGTTGTTGCCCTGGCCGGGGCTCAGGTTGCTGGCGTGCAGCACCGAGAAAACGCTCTCCGCATTGTTCTTGGTGGCAGCCCGGAAGTTGTCGGCAAACACCGGCAGCAGCGCGTAGCCCAGGGCCGTTACCTGCTGGGCGGTGCTGGCCGCCAGCGCCCATTTTTTCTGGTACAAATACGTTTTGGCCAGCAACGCCAGCGCGGCGCCCTTGGTGGCGCGGCCAAGGTCCGGGCCGGTCCAGGCGCTGGGCAGGGCGGCCGCGGCGGCCTGGCAGTCGGCCTCAATCTGGGCGTAGATGTCGGCCTGGTCGCGGGCGGGGCTTTGCAGCTCCTCAGGCGTTTCCACCTTCACCCGCAGCGGAATGCGGCCGTACAGGGTCGTGAGCTGAAAGTAGTAGTAGGCCCGCAGAAACTGCGCCTGGCCCAGCACCTGCTGGCGCACGTCGGCGCTCACGGCGGCGTTGGATGCGGGGAGGCCGTCGGTGACCACGTTGCACTTGAACACGCCGTCGTAGTAGCGCTTCCACATGGCTTCCACGGCCGCGTTGGTGGGCGTGATGTTGAAATTGTCAATGTTCTCGAAGTCGGCTTGGTCGCCGGGGTTGCTGCCTTTCACGGCATCGTCGGAAGCCACGTCGCCCAACACCCACAGCGGGTTCGAGGCCGCGTCGCGGAACGAAAGGGGCACGTAGGCGGCGTTCACGGCCAGCACGGCGTTGGTGTTCGACGTGAAAAACTGGCCAGCTTCGTACTGCCCCAGCACGGGCTGGTCCAGGAATTTATCGCAGCCCGCCGTGGCAACAGCCAGCGTGCCGAGCAAGGCGAGGGCAAGGGAGGGGAGTTTCATGAGAAGGTGCTTGCCAAGAGGTTAGAAGCCCGCGTTCACGCCCACCGTGAAGGTGCGCGCCGAGGGGTAGGTGCCGAAGTCGATGCCGGTGGCCCGCACGCCGTCGCCGAGCGAGTTGCTGTTGGTGCCCTGCTCCGGGTCGAGGCCCGTGTAGTTGGTGAAGGTGAGCAGGTTCTGCACGCTGGCGTAGAGGCGCACCGACGAAATGCGGACCGGGGCGAGCAGCTTGTCGCCGAAGGTGTAGCCCAGCTGCAGGTTTTTGAGGCGCAGGTAGGCACCCGATTCCAGGAAACGGTCGGAAGGCTGCTTGTTGTTGGTGGCGCCGGTCCAAGACAGGCGCGGAAACTCGTTGGTGCTGCCTTCGCCGTTCCAGTACTTGGTGGCGGCCCGCTCGGTCAGGTTGAAGGCCCGGTAAAAGCCCTCGATGTCGGTGTTGACCTGGTTATAAATCGAGTTGCCGTACACGCCCTGGAAGAACACGCTCAGGTCGAGGTTCTTGTAGCGCACGTTGCTGGTCAGGCCGTAGGTGAGCGTGGGGATGGGGCTGCCCACGAAGGTGCGGTCGAAGCCGTCGATGACCCCGTCGGGCACGCCATCCGGCCCGCTGAGGTCCTTGAATTTCACGTCGCCCGGCTGCACGCCCGGCCCCTGGTAGGCGTGGTTGAACACCTCCTGCGCGTTCTGGAAAATGCCGTCGGTTTGCAGCAGGTAGAACGAGCCCACCGGCTGGCCCACGGCCGTGAGCGTGGCGAAGTAGTTGTTGTCGATGCGCCCGCCCACGATGGACTGGGCCGCGCCGAGCGAAACCACTTCGTTGCGCAGCGTGGCCATGTTGCCCGTCAGCCCAAAGCTCCAGTTCTTGCCGATGCTGTTGCGGTAACTCAGCTCCACCTCCAGGCCCTGGTTGCGGATGTTGCCGGCGTTGCTGGGCGGGTTGCCGGCGTTGCCGGCGCTGCTGGGCAGCGGCAGGTTCAGCAGCACCCGCGAGGTGTTCTTCACAAAATAGTCCACCGTGAGCTGCAAGGCGCCTTTCAGCAAGCCCACGTCGAGGCCCACGTCGGTCTGGGTGCTGGTTTCCCAGCGGATGAGGGGGTTGCCCTTGGACACGATGCTCAGGCCCGGCG
>DASVTG010000038.1:0-3564 GCA_036387695.1 Hymenobacter sp.
TTGGGCTTCGGGGCGGGGCGAGCCAGCGTGGACCGCAGCAGGAGCACCAGAAACAACGTGAAAACCAGCGGCGGCAGCGCCTGCGAAAAGCCCGCGGAATAGCCCTCGGCAACGAAGTCGTTCAGTTCGGCATCGTAGCGAACCGACAAGCGGGGATTCGCAGGACTTAACCGCGCAAAGTCTGCTTCCTCAATGGCAATGACCCGCTCCTGGTTGTTGAACCGGAACGTGGCCTCATAGGTGTAGTGCCGGGAACCTGATTTACGGCCGTGGGCCCTTCGGTCGGTATCCAGCACCGTGACTTCCATGGGCTGGCCGCCACGCTGCAGCCGCGCCACGTACCGGTAGTACTGCAGGGCCTCGTAGGCCGACCACGCGGCCCCCGCCCCCAGCCCCACCAGCAGCACACCGCGGGCCAGCACGGGCAGCCACGCTCCGCCCAGCAACGGCGCGAGCAGGCCCCCGCCCACGTAGAACAACGCCACCGCCACGAGCACGAACAGCCCCAGGGCCCGGGTTTCGGCGTCGAGGGGAATGCTGCCCACCCAGTTAATCAACCGCGACACGACCCGGGTTTGAGCGGGCGCACTGGCCCGGGGCGGCTGGGCAAACACGTGGTGCTGCGGGTGGTAGAGCAACACCACCCGGTCGCCGGCTCCGGGCCGGAGCGAATCGATGACCCAGCGCGTTTCGTAAGACTGGTTGCGGTAGGAGAAGCCCAGGTAAAAGGCGTTGCCCAGGGCATCCCACAGGGCGCGAGGCGCCGTATCCACTCGCTCCACTTGCACGGTTACCCGCATTCCTTCGTTCTGAAGTTGGCGCAGCAGCCGCTGCTCCTGGTAAAAATGCCAGGTCAGGTAGACGCCCACGCTCAGCAAGGCCGTCAGAATAACCTGCCACAACAGGGTGTAGATGCGCCCCGCCCAGTTGAAAGCCTCGTTAAGCATGACGTATCTCAAAGCATTGGGTGAGCGGGCCGCGGCGCAACTTTTTGGCCGATGGCCACTGGGCGGGTGCCGGCATTGAGGAGCGTTAGAACGGTTCTGTACTCCGTGTACAGGCCGGAATTCGTAGCGCGACCGTGCCCGGCAGGGACTCTGCAGCTCGCGCTACCATACAACAACCCCGAAACCGCTCCAGCGTAGAGCAGCAGACAGACGTAGCCGAAACAATAATAGTAATTTAGTTAAATATATTAATATTATTTACAACTTCTTATCGAGTCCTTTCAATCGAGGCCTTTCAATAGATTCCATAGGCGCTTGGCCAGTCCTGGCGCAGTTAAACCTGCGGGTGGCGAAGGCTAAAGGAGTAGGCACTTGCGTGAGAGTGGTGCCGGCCTCACCGCCTGTTGCCATCTTGAGAGAAGCAACGGCCCGATTAGTCGAAGGGTATGGTCTGTTGGTCGAGTGGCGTGGGCCGCGACGGGAGCAGCGGCAATCTTTGAGCCACTGCTCAAGCCAAGCAACCGCTTATTTTGCACCGGACCCGCTTAGTTGCGTGAGCGCCCAGGGTCCACCAAGCCAGCTTGGCGGCTCCTTTATCAGTCGCGCTGGCGGTGCCGGCTTTTGCCACCGCTTTTTATTTGCCTCGTGTTCAACGCTTTCCGCTCCTTGCTCCTGCTGCCCCCTTTGCTACTAGCTTTGCTACTGGCTTTGCCGGCGGGCGCGCAGGTACGCGTGACGGGCACGGTGAGCGAACGAGACACGCGCCAAGTCATTCCGGGCGCCACGGTGTGGAACGTGAGCCAGAAAACCGCTTCGGCGGCCGACGCGAAAGGAGGCTTCAACGTGAGCGTCAGTGCCACCGACACGCTGGAATTTCGGGCCCTGGGGTTCGAGGCCCAGCGGGTGCTGCTGGGCGGCACGGGCCTTTCGCTGATGGTGGTGCAGGTGCGGCTCGTTCGGGCCTCCATCCTACTCGGCGAAGTCACGGTGCGGGAAGGCCGGCCCGACGAGGCGCTGATTAACCGGGCGTTGCGCAACATGAAACGCCCCACGCCGCCCGTGGTCAGCCAGGTGAAGCGCCCGCCCAAGCCCAAGCCGTTGTTTGCCGTGGACTCCACGGCGCCCAAACGGCCCCAGCCCACGCTCGAAGACCCCATCGGCCTGCTCTACGAACAGTTTTCGCGGGCGGGCATGCAGCGCCGCAAGCTCGCGGAAATCTACGAGCAGCAGCGGCTGGAAGCCGAGCGGCAGAAGCGCCGCAATGAAAACCCGTATTTCCAGCAAAACCGCAGCCACGAATCAGAAGGCGCGCCCGCGCCGGGCAAAGCGGTGCCCAGGCAGCCGCCCGCCGGCAGTCTGGCGCCGGGCAACAGGTAGCAAAAGATGCCGCCCTGCAACCGGGCCACGCCGCCGACCACCCCGCCTGCGCAGGTGCTTGCCGTGCGGCTTTGGTTTTATTGCTTCGGCCGGATGCGATTTGGAACTGCGTCGGCAGGGCGCCCGGAGCGGCGAAAGGCGGCGGTGTCCTTGATGAATACCGGAGTCAAATTGGTGCGCGGTTTGGGGGCCGTACCGGCGGGGCGACGCGCCTCCTTTACCGGTTGGGCTTGGGGCAAGGGCGCCGGCGTGGTTTGCGCGGACGCAGTCAGGCCGAAGCACAACAAGCCAAGCAGAAACGGGATGGTGCGTTGCATAATAAAAGACTTAATGCGGTTTCGAGTATTAAGTTAAAAGTTGAGAGTTAAAAGTTAAAAGTCAGACTGCTTGGGTTTTCACTTTTAACTCTCAACTTTTAACTTCCTCTAAAACTTCCTCTGAAAAATACGCTGACCCGAAAATTTCTCGAATACGGGCTGACTGTGCTGGTTATGAGCCGTGTTGCCGTTTAGAGAACGGATGCTCATGGCAACAAGACGGCCTTGTGGCGCATTGGTTGCATGCTTTCCCGGCAAGAAAGCACCTTCCTTCGCCCCCACGAGCCGACGCTCCCGCTTTCAGGGCAGTGCTCGTGCCGATGCTCGCAGCCGGAGCGGTACCGCACACGGATAGACTTGCGCTGTGTTTACAGGCCCCCTAGCAGCCCGGCCACGCCTTTCACGTTCAGCCGCGCAAATTTCTGCACCCGGTCAAAGCGGGCGGAAGTGTCGGCCAATTCCTCGTCTTTGGGCAAGGGCGTGGGCACCTGGGTGTGCAGCCGCGCAAAAACGGAGGCGGCAATGTCCAGGTAGCCCAGCAGCAACAGGTAGAGCTGCTTTTTCTCATCTTCGGCGTATCCCTTCACCCGAATGGCCTTGGTCAGGGTCTCGAGTTGGGTGGTTTCGTCGGTGAACAGGTCGCGCAGGGCCCGGCGGTGCCGGCTGTATTCATCGAGCTGCTCGGCACTTACCGAAGAGGCGGCAAAGGGAAAGGCATCCGCAAAGCTCACGGCCCGGGCAAACGCGGCTTCGGCCCGGTAGACGGCCTCGAGGTGTTTTTGCAGGCTCGTCCACAGCCCCGTCCGGGCTTTGTCGAAGGCGCTGGAGGTGGTTGGTTCGGAATCGCTCATCGGGTTGCGGGTGGCATGAAGGAAGGCAAAGGTACCCGGAAGGCGCGGCAAGCCCCCAGGTGTTGCGGCCGG
>DASVTG010000039.1:0-3543 GCA_036387695.1 Hymenobacter sp.
ACATTGGCGTGGCTGTTCTGCTGTTGGCCGGAAAGCCAACTGTGGCTTTGAGCGAAAACCTGCGCATTGGACTAACCTTGGGGCCCCAGCCGCCGCGCTACGTCAAGCGCCTGGCACCCGCTAGCGAAATTACCACGTTGCGCCCCCGGTTTTACGCCGGTGCCGAGATAGGCGGCTACTTCTACCGCGTGCGCCACTCGGAGCGGAACCCTTACCCGGCCCGGAGAGTGAGCACCACTCCCACCGAAACCCAAATCACGAACTACCCGGAAACCGGCCGCGACGGCTACGGTACCTATGCGCAACCCGTATCGGCCGGGCCAATTCCTTACGTGTACGCTGGCTACTACCTGGCGCCGCGCCTGGCGGTGCAGCTGGGCTTTCAGTACGGCGAAACGTTCAATGACGAGCCCGTGGGCACGCTTTTCGTGACCGGTGCGGACACCGTTGCGGTCCCCAACCAAACGCTGAAGGAGCGCGGGTTGGCCCTGCCGGTCATGCTGCGCTACTCGCTCACGCCTTCGTTCCTGCGCCGGCTGCAATTCGACGCCATGGGCGGCCTGATACCGGTGTGGTCGTCGGTGAGTTTCCGCGAATACGCCATTGCCGGCCGCCAGGTCACGGCCCAGGAAACGTTCGGTTTCCAGCGCCGCGCTTTCGGCCTGCACGCCGCCTTGGGCCTCGACGCCAGCTATGCCTTTGGTCGCCGGCGCCGGGTGCAAGCCACTACCCAATTCGTGGTGAACAAGGACGTGCGCACCTTTTTTGAAGAGGGCAGCGTTCTGGATGACAACAATGGCAATGCTCCGGGTGACTCTCCTTACGCAAAGTCTGGTTCGTTCATGGCCGGCGGCTTCAGCTTTGGGTTGCGCTACCGGTTTGGCTACCGGTAATCGGTTCAAAAGCGTGGGCACGGCAGCTCGGGAAACGCACAAAAGGCCGCTCTGACTAACCAGAGCGGCCTTTTGTGCGGTGGTAAACGCCGGATTAGCTGCGATTACATCTTCATGTCGGAGCCTTTCTGGGCCATGCCCAGGTGCTGTTCCACCACGGGCACCGTCTTGCCAATGAAGGCTTTGAGGTCGGCGTCCTGCGTCATTTTCTCGTGGGCGCGCATGGTGTTGGCCGTTTTCTGGTGGTCGGCCTGCATCTGCGAAATGTACTTGGCTTCAAACTCCTTGCCCGAGAGCTTTTCCATGGCGGGGGCCATGGCTTTGTGCTCGGCGTCCATGTCCTTGGGCAGGGTCACGCCTTTCTTGGTGGCAATGGCCTTCAAATCAGCCGTGGACTTGGTGTGGTCGGCAATCATCTTGTTGGCCATTTCTTTGGCCATGCCGGTCACGCCTTTGGCCAAAGCCATTTTGCTTTGCTGGATTTCGTTCTGGTCGCTGTGGGCGGCCGTCATCATGAATTCCTTGTCGTCTTTGTGCGGGCCAGTGGGGCCGTTGGGGTCACCCATGGCCGCGCCGCCGGCCATGCCGCCGTTGCTCATGGCGTTGCCATCGTTTATGCCTTTGGCAGCGCCGTTGCCGCCCGTTCCTTGGGCCGAGCCCGCGCTTTGGGGCTGGTTCTCGGGGTTTTCGGAACCGGCCGGCATGGTGGCAGATACGGTGTCGCCGCTCGTGGCCGAGCTGGTCATGGTGTTGTCGCTGGCGTTGCCGTTTTCGGCGCTTGTCGTTTTGTTTTCGCCGCACGAGGCCAAGGCAAGCAGGCCAGTGGCCAGCAACGGAAGAAAGGAGCGTTTCATAAGGGAATGATTTTGTGGAAAGAAAAGGAAGACCGAGCGCCACAAGCCGGCGCTACTGCGCGCCAAACTGTTGGCAATGCAGGTAATACGGGCGGTTTGGGGGCTATTGTTGCATGCTCGACCGTATTTTGTTGAACAAACTGGATAAGCAGAACCATTGACGGCCAGCTCAAAACAGAACCGGCCCACCGGTAAGAGGCAGGCCGGTTGAGCTAAACGCTCGCCGAAGCGGCTGGCCAAAACATGCTGGCTCACCGCTGCAAACGATTTGGCAGAAGACGGCTTTAGGGCAGGTCTTCGATGGCTTCGGCCACTTCCTCGGCCCCGGCCAGCTCCTCCCGAACCGAGGGCTCGTACTTGGCCGCGAAACCGCGAATGTCGCCGTCGTACGCGTCGTCCTTCATGTCGTCGAAAGCGTCGGCGTCTTGTTTCTGAATTTTCAAGATGAGGTCCATGGTGCGCTTATCGAGCTGCGCACCGGCTTGCGTGCTCACCTCGTGGTAGGCCGCCTGCTCGTCTTCGCCCAGGGCATTGGGCACGGCCAGCTGCTTGGCGCTGGCCAGCGAGCGCAGGGCAGACAGCAGCCCCAGCCGGTTTTGCACCAGGCGCGCGCCGTAGGTGCGCACCACCGGCGTGATGGCCCTGGCCTGCGCCAGCTTGCCCAGCTCCACGCCCAGCAGCGCGTTGCTGGTGGCCTTGACCATGAACTGGGCGTCGGCTTCCTGTTTTTCCGTAACGTCGGCATCGCTGATTTTGTCGGCGTTTTGGTTATTGGCCGCGTCCACCGCGTCGTTGCCGCCGCCCGATGAGCAAGCCGTGAAAAGAGGCAACGCCACTGCGAGGCCAAAAAGCAGTCGGCGCCAGGGCGATGAGGAAAGCAACGAAAAGCGCATGGCAAAAGGGATAAGGCGGAACAGTTGGCAGGCTATACGGGGCCCCGGAAGGCGGGTTTTTGGTTCGCCGCCGCAAAACTTTTAAGCGCCGCTTTAAACCTGGCCGGCCTACCGCCTTCCAACCGCCCACCATCGCAGTTCAATCTTCTATATATACCTTTTTTCAGCTAAAGCCATGCGCACTTCTGCTCTTCGTTCACTTGCTTTTGCTGGCCTCGCCAGCGGGTTGCTCCTGGCCTCCGGCTGCAAGCGCGAAACCGATATTCAACCCAACGAGGACGTGACCACGGCCGAAGACCGCAGCGAAGACAACCTCGAAACGGCGCTGAGTGCCGACCTCATGACCGCCGCTCAGCCGCAGGACGCGGCCGTGAGCAATTCCTCGTCGGTGGCCGGCGCACTGGAGCTGCGCCGCATCTACGGTACCTGCGCCACCCGCACCTACGACGCGCCCTCGCGCACGCTCACCATCGACTTTGGCCCCACCAACTGCCTGTGCCCCGATGGCCGCTCCCGCCGCGGCAAAATCATCGCCGTGTTCGCCACCGACCTCAACCGCCGCATTGCCGGCGCCGTGGTCACCCGCGAGAACTACTTCGTCAACGACAACCAGCACGTTGCTACGCGCACCTTCACCGACCTCGGCTCGGGCTCCTTCACAGTGGCCGTGACCAACGCCAGCATCATCCGGGCCAACAACGGCGGCACGCATTCCTGGACGGCCAACTGGACTTTTATGCGCACCGCTGGCTTCGGCACCGCCATCACTTCCGACGACGTGTACAGCGTGACCGGCACGGCCAACGGTACTAACCGCCGCAAGGTGCAGTACACCACCGCCGTCCAAACTCCCCTCATCAAGCGCGGCGACTGCTACAAATACTTCGTGGCGGGCATTGTCAG
>DASVTG010000040.1:0-5675 GCA_036387695.1 Hymenobacter sp.
TGCCCCTGCCAAGGGCCAAATCAACGGACTACCAGCCTCCTTCCTACCATAAAAAGCCCCGCCTTAAACGAAGACGGGGCTTTTTATTGTGAGGTATTTTTCTCACAACTGTTCAAGGATGCGTGGCCGCTTGGCCACCAACCTGTTAGTGCTTAAAGTGGCGCACGCCCGTGAGCACCATGGCCATGCCCAGCTCGTCGCAGGCCCGAATGCTGTCGGCGTCTTTAATGGAGCCGCCGGGCTGCACCACGGCCCGAACGCCGGCGGCCCCCGCAATCTCCACGCAGTCAGGAAAGGGGAAGAAAGCATCGGAAGCCATCACGGCGCCGTGCAGGTCGAAGCCAAAGGCGCGGGCTTTTTCAATGGCCTGGCGCAGGGCATCGACGCGGGAGGTTTGGCCAACGCCGGAAGCCAATAGCTGACCGGCGCGGGCCAGCACGATGGTGTTGCTTTTGGTGTGCTTGCAAATCTTGCCCGCGAATACCAGCGCCGCCGTTTCCTCGTCCGTGGGCGCCGATTGCGTCACGGTGCGGAAGTCGTCGGCGGTTTCGGTTTGGCGGTCGGCGTCTTGCTCAATGATGCCATTGAGCAGGGTTTTGACTTGCTTCTTCGGAAACTCAACCGGCTTTTGAAGCAGCAGAATCCGGTTTTTCTTGCTTTGGAGCACGGGCAAGGCCTCGGCGGCGAAGCTGGGCGCGATGAGCACCTCGAAGAAAAGCTGGTTCAGCTCGGCCGCGGTGGCCGCGTCCACTTCCTTATTCACGATGATGACGCCGCCGAACGCCGAAGTTGGGTCGCAGCTTAAGGCGTTCACGTAGGCCTCGCGCAGGGTGGCGGCCTGCGCCACGCCGCAAGCGTTGGTGTGCTTGAGGATGGCGCAGGCCGGTTCGCCGTCGGTGAATTCGGCCATGAGGGCCACGGCGGCGTCCACGTCAACCAGGTTGTTGTAGCTGAGCTGTTTGCCGTGCAGTTGGTCGAAAAGGGCGGTGAGGTCGCCGTAGAACGTGCCGGCCTGGTGGGGGTTCTCGCCGTAGCGCAGGGGCGTGGCGGGCTGGGCACTGAGGCGTAGCGCGGTGCCGGCCACGGCCGTGTTCTGGCTGAGGTAGCCAAAAATTTCGGTGTCGTAATGGGAAGTGGTGGCGAAGGCGGCTGCGGCGTAGTGGCGGCGGTCCTCCAAGTCGGTGGCGCCGTTTTTGGCAGTGAGCAGCTCGGTCACGGCCGCATACTGGTCGCGGCTGCTGATTACCAGCACGTCGCGGTAGTTTTTGGCGGCGGCGCGCAGCAGGGAAATGCCGCCAATGTCAATTTTCTCGATGACGTCGGCTTCCTCGGCACCGCTGGCCACGGTTTCTTCAAACGGATACAAATCAACGACCACCAAGTCGATGGGCGGAATGCCGTACTGCTCGGCCTGGGCCAGGTCTCCGTCGTCGTGGCGGCGGTGCAGGATGCCACCAAACACCTTGGGGTGCAGCGTTTTCACGCGGCCGCCGAATACTTCGGGGAAGCCCGTGAGGTCTTCCACGGCAACGACTTCGGCCCCTTCTTCTTCGAGAAATTTTTGGGTGCCGCCCGTGGAATACAGCGTGACGCCGTGCTGCCGCAATACCTGCACCAAGGGCGCGAGCCGGTCTTTGTGGTACACGGAAAGCAACGCGGCACGAATGGGACGAGACGACATAAAAGAAGCAAAAAAGCTTGGCACCGTTGCCGCCGCGAAGGTACGGCCCGGGCCCGGCGGGCGCCGAATGGAAATGTTACCGAATTGTTACCACCGCCAACACGCAGCCCCAAAGCGTCAAACCTGAACAATAGCGCGGCTTTACGGTTTAGCTTATCTCTTTCTTTTCGACACCTAAGTAAATGTCAACCGACTATTTACCGACAATAGCCTTGACCACGGAACCGTGGCCGGCGGCGGCCGAAACTGACCAGGCGCCGGTGGCCAGCAGCCCGGCCCAGGCAGTGGCCGCCGCCAAGCGAATGGCCCCTCTCTTATTCGCCGAAGCGGCCGATACGGATGTGGTCGGCTCCTTTCCGACCCGGGAGTTCGAATGGCTGCGGACCGCCGGGCTGCTCACGGTCGCGCTGCCGGTTGCCCTGGGCGGTGCCGGGCTCAACGCTGCGGCGGCCACGCTGCCGCTGCTGCAGGTGTTGCAGCACATCGGGCGGGGCAATTTGGCAGTGGGCCGGGTGTATGAGGGACATTTGAACGCTCTGATGCTCATTCAACAGCTTGGCAATCCGGCGCAAGTGGCCCGCTACGCGGCTGATGCCCGCGCGGGTCGACTATTTGGGGTCTGGAACACGGAAATTCCGGCGGATGGGGTGCACTTAGAGCCATTGGCCAACGGCCGCTACCGGTTGCGCGGGGCCAAAACCTTTGCCTCCGGGGCCGGACGCTTGGCCCGGCCGCTTATTACCGGGGCATTGCCTGACGGGCAGGGATGGCAGCTGTTTGTGCTGCCTGCCGACAACCAGCCGCCGGCGCTGGACCGTTCGTTTTGGCGGCCGCTGGGCATGCGGGCCACCGCCAGCTTCCGGGCCGACTTAACGGGGCTGGAAATTGGGCCCGAGGACCTTATCGGTTCGCCCAACGCCTACTACCAGCAGCCGGCGTTCAGCGGCGGCGCCATCCGGTTTGCGGCCGTGCAGCTGGGCGGAGCCGAAGCCGTTTTTGAAGAAACCCGCGGCTTCCTGCGTGGCCTGGGGCGCACCGACGACCCCTACCAACGGCAGCGCCTGGGCGAAATGGCCATTGCGCTCGAAAGCGGCCGCCAGTGGCTGCGCGGCGCCGCCGAGCACGCCGCCCGCGCCGGCGCGGCCTCATCGGAAGGCGCTGAAGCCACCGTGGCTTATGCCAACATGATGCGCACCGCCATCGAAAAAATATGCCTCGACACCCTGCAGCTGGCCGAACGGAGCGTGGGCGCCCGCGGCCTGCTGCAGCCCCTGCCCTTTGAGCGCCTGCACCGCGACCTGACCCATTACCTGCGCCAACCCGCCCCCGATGGCGCCGTGGCCGATGCCGGTCGGTTTGTCCTCGAAGGTCACAATTTTCTAAGCTAGCATTCCCTGCTCAGCAGTTCTGCTTTGTCCCAAGCCGCGCTTCCCTTCCCCTCCTACCCCCTGCGGCTCGCCAGCTTTGCGGCCAGCCTGGGCTCCACGGTGGTGGTGGCGCCACACCCCGACGACGAGGCCTTGGGCTGTGGCGGACTGCTGGCGCTGCTGCGCCGGGCCGGCCTGCCCGCAGCCGCAGCACTGGTGAGCGACGGCACCATGTCGCACCCGGCATCCAGGTTGTTTTCAGCTCCGGCCCGGCAGGCAGTTCGGGAAGCTGAGTTTCGTCACGCCCTCACCATCCTCGGCTTCGAGCCTACTGAGCCACTGCTGCTGAACCTGCCCGATGGCCAAGTGCCCGCTGGCCCCAGCAGCCCCGGCTTTTCTGAGGCCGCAGCGCAACTCAAGGCATTTCTGGAGGAGCAAGAAGCGGCCACGGTGCTAGTGCCCTGGCGCCGCGACCCTCACCCCGACCACCGCGCCACTAGCCAACTGGTAGCAGCCGCCCTGGCCGCCATGGCCCGGCCGCCGCGCCGGCTGGAGTACGTGGTGTGGGCCTGGGAACGAGCCGCGCCCGAAGACCTGCCCACCGCCGCGGACGGAGTGCAGGGGTTTCGCCTGGGTATAGCGGAGGTGCTGCCGCAGAAGCAGCGAGCCATTGCGGCGCACCGCTCGCAAGTAGTGCCCGGCGTTTTCACTGATGACCCCGCCGGTTTTTTGCTGTCGGCCGAGATGCTCGCGCACTTTGCTACCCCGTACGAAGTCTTTTTTGAAGCCCTTGCCTCATGAATGAAAATCAGCCGAATACCCTGCCACCGGAATATTTCGACCACGTGTACCAGGCCAACCGCGACCCGTGGAATTTTGAGACCAGCCCTTACGAACGAGAGAAATACGCTGCCACATTAGCCGCCCTCCCTCGCCCGCAGTACGCCCGGGTGTTTGAAATTGGCTGCTCGCTGGGGGTGCTCACGGCGCAACTGGCACCACGCTGCGGCCACTTGCTGGCGGTGGACGTGAGCGAGGCCGCTTTGGCCCAGGCCCAGGCGCGCTGTGCCGGACTGACCCGCGTGGAACTGCAGTTGCTGCGGGTACCGGAAGAGTTTCCTGAGCAACGGTTTGAGCTTATTTTGGTCTCGGAAGTGGGCTATTATTGGTCAGCGGCCGACCTGGCTCGCGCGGCTGACCTCATCATCGCCGGCTTGCAACCCGGTGGCCAGTTGCTGCTCGTGCACTGGACCGCGCCCGTGCACGACTACCCCCTGACCGGCGACGACGTCCACGAATGGTTTCTTGCCAAAACCACCGAGGCCGGCCCCTTGCGCCACCTCAGCGGGCACCGGCACGAGAGCTACCGGCTTGACTTGCTAGAGAAACGTTGACGTTCTCCACTTCAGAGTTTTCGTTGGAATCGTAGTGCTGAATTAGCCGGGGTAGCGCCAGCAAGGCCTGCGACAGCGGCACCTGCGCTACGCTGGCGGATTGGCCCCGCTTCAAGGCCCAGGCCCACAATTGGCCGAAGGTGGCGCTTCGGCGCACTTTGCTGAGCAGCACGGGGGCGGGCAGCCTCAGCCTGGCGGCCAACACCTTGTGCTGCCGGCCCAGGTGGCCGCCCCAGTAGGCCCGCAGCTGCCGCCGCAGCTGCCACAGCGTGGCTAGTTGCGCGGGGCTGTCCACGAGCGGCTCGCGCTGCTGCCGGCTCAGGAGCAGCCACTCGCGTAGTTGCCACGACAGCCCCACTTCTACCCGCCCCTGCCGGCGGGCCGAGGTAAGCACCTGCACCGTGGGGCTGTGGCGCACCGCCAAATCGTGCCGCAACAGGGCCTGGCACAAGGCCTCGTCTTCCAAAAAACGAACTTCGGGCAAGCCCCCCACCCGGCGGTAGGCCCGCACGGTAAGAGCCAGGCTGGCGCCAAAATGCTGATGGTGCCGGGGCCAGGGGTCCATCTGGTTGGGGTCGAGCAGGCCTTCGAGCCGGGCGCACAACAGGCGGTAGGCCGCATCGCGCACCTGAATGCGCCGCAGTGGCAACAGCGCCGGCCCGCTCATTTCGGTGAAAATACGCCCGCCCACGGCGTCGGCGCCCGCCAGTATTTCGGCTTGGATGGCCGCTAGCCAGTGCGGGGCAACGCGGGTATCGGCGTCGGTGCTGGCGATGATGCCGGCCCTGCAACCCACGGCCTCGAGCCGGGCGGCGGCTTCGTCCATCAGCAAGCGGCGGGCACGGCCCACGTGGGCCTTGGCAGCAGGCAAGCGAATCTCAGCCACGTGCACCACCAAGTTTGGCAAGAGCTGCGCCTGCTGGCGCGCCACGGCCGCCGTGGCATCGGTGCAGTTGTTGGCCAGCACAATGACTTCGAAACTACCCGGTGGCAGGGGCCGCCCCACCAAGTCGGTTTGGGCAGCAAGCGCGGCCAAGGTGGCGGGCAGCTTGGCAGCCTCGTTTTTGGCTGGAATAATCACGCTCATCCCAAGCTCGGGGCGCGGCGGTGGCAACTGCCGGTGCAACAGCGTGGCCGAAGGGCTCCGACGCGGCGCTAACGGCAGGAGAAGCAAAGGCGGTGAGGCGGTGGCTTCGTGAGAGCCAAGGAAGCGAGCAGGCGTAGCGTGGTCCA
>DASVTG010000041.1:0-4466 GCA_036387695.1 Hymenobacter sp.
TTGTTTAAGCTGTTTATGCAGCTTGTCACCATCACCTCCGGCGACGTGGGCGAGGCCCTGCAGTGGCTCAACGAGCTCGACAAGCAGTACGGCCTCACCGACGACAACTACGGCATGGGCAATTTCATCGATGACCTCAAGAAAAAGGGCTACATCGACGAGAACGAACAGGAAAAGGGCGAGTTCAAGATTACGCCCAAAACCGAGCAAGGCATCCGCAAGAGTGCGCTGGAGGAAATTTTCGGCAAGCTGAAAAAGAGCAGCACCGGCAACCACCGCACGCCCCACACCGGGCAGGGCGACGAGCAAAGCACCGACCTGCGCGAGTTCCGCTTCGGCGACTCGTTGGAGTCGATTCAGATGTCGGAATCCATCCGCAATGCCCAGCTGAACCATGGCATGGACGGCGACGACTTCATGCTCACCGAAGGCGACCTGGAAGTGCGCGAAAACGAGCACAAGTCCCAGACCAGCACCGTGCTGATGATTGACATCTCGCACTCCATGATACTCTACGGCGAGGACCGCATCACGCCGGCCAAAAAAGTGGCTATGGCCCTGGCCGAGCTGGTGAAGCAGAAATATCCTAAGGACTTCCTCGACGTCATCGTGTTCGGCAACGACGCCTGGCAGATTGAGGTGAAGGACTTGCCCTACCTGCAAGTGGGCCCCTACCACACCAACACCGTGGCCGGCCTGGAGCTGGCCATGGACCTGCTCCGCAAGCGCAAAACGCCCAACAAGCAGATTTTCATGATTACCGACGGCAAGCCCACCTGCCTGAAAGAAGGCAACGGCTACTACAAAAACGCCTTCGGCCTCGACCGCAAAGTGGTGAACAAGACCCTGAACCTGGCCGCCGCCGCCCGCCGCGTCAAGATTCCCATCACCACGTTCATGATTACCTCGGACCCGTATTTGCAAAAGTTCGTGGAGGAATTCACCGAAGTGAACCAGGGCAAAGCCTATTATTCCGGCCTGAAAGGCCTGGGCCACCTCGTGTTTGAGGACTACAAGAAAAACCGCCGCAAGACGCTGTAAAAGTTGGTTCGGTAAATAACAAAAAGGCCCGTTCGGCAACTTGCCGGACGGGCCTTTTTGCGTTGTGGCTTCCTAACGAGAAAGCTCTTCCAGCTCCTTCTTCTCGCGTGTGCTCAGGCCTTCGATGCCCTTGCGGCTGATTTTATCCAGCAATTCGTCAAGGTTGGCTTCCTGTTTTTTTTGGTTGGCTTTGTGCTTGTCGTCTACGGTTGCGTACTCGGGCGCCGCCAAAAAGCTGCCGCGAAGCAAGCCCTCGGGTTTGCGGATGAGCAGGTAGAAAAAGCCGAGGGCCGGCAGAATGATGGCCGCGATGGCGAGGTAGTTGGTCCGCAACAGCTCGGGCTGCATGGCCACCACCGTGAGCAGGCCCACCAGGCCGCCGCCCAAGTGAGCGTCGTGCCCGATGTTGCCGAGCCGCTTGGTGATGCCATAGGCGCAGAAAACCACGTAGAGCAGGCCGTACAGCCACCCGGGCATGGCCACGCCCAGCACAAGCAGCTCCATGCCCGGAAACAGCGCAATGCCCGCGAACACCAGCCCGCTGATGGCGCCCGAGGCCCCCACGGCGGCGTATTCGGAATCGTGACGGTGCAGCAGTAGCGCGAGCAAGTTGCCGCCCAGCAGGCTGGCGACGTAGATAACCAGAAAGTTTTGGTACCCCACCATCATTTCGACGGCGCTGCTGAAGTAGTAGAACGTGAGCACGTTGAGCAGCAGGTGCACCCAGCCGGTGTGCAGCAGGCCGGAGGTCAGCAGCCGGTAGTACTGACGCCTGTGGCGGATGTCGCCGACCCGGAAAGCGTATTGGTTGAGATAAGCGGGGTCTTTAAAGCCCTTATAAGAAACCAGAAACGTTACTATCAGAATTGCTAAGCCGATAATACCAAACTCAGTCATGCGAAGGAAAACTAACTGTTAGAATAAGAGACCAATGAGCACGCGAGAGATGCTTTGGTAAATGGGCCGCAAACCGGCCGTGCAAGGTAAGCCGAGCGGCTTGATTTACAAGGCTGACCGACGAGCTATTGCCCGGCCCGGCTACCACCATAAGGGCCGCCACTTTGGGAGCTTATTTGCCTATACACGCTCCCGGTGGCAGGCTTATTAGGCCTGGGTGAGGCGGCGCCAGCGTTGCTTCACCCAGTGCCCGCGCCACATCCACAGGCCGCTCAGTATCAGCAGCGGCATAAGGACCCAGCGCACCATGCGCGCCGCTTCGGGGATACTTGCCACGGGGCCGTAGATGTACCCGAGCACAGGAATGCTGGCCAGCATGTGGAACCACCGCAGCAACTGGCGTTCGGTCGAGGCTTTCATGCTTTGGGCAGAGGAACGCCAAGGTGAATTACTTTCAGCCATTGCCGGGCCTTGCGCTGCGAGTGCATCAGACGGAATGCAGCAACGGTGCTTGAAAATGCACCGCCGAAGCAACCCTAGCGGGGCAGGCTCTTCTGGTCCTTTTTCAATGAAGCAGGACACTTCTTCTGTCTGAAGAGCATGTCAGAGCAGTTTCCGTTTTAGGTACCGAGTTAAAAGTTGAGAGTTAAAAGGTAAAAGCAAACTGCCTGATTTTTTTAACTTTTAGCTTTTTTTAAAAAATACACTGACCCGGAAACTGCTTTAACGCGTTGCTATCGTGCCGTCTTCCGGGGTTGCTTTTTTGATTTTGGGCAC
This sequence comes from Hymenobacter sp., assembly GCA_036387695.1. Taxonomy (GTDB): domain Bacteria; phylum Bacteroidota; class Bacteroidia; order Cytophagales; family Hymenobacteraceae; genus Hymenobacter. The sequence goes on from DASVTG010000041.1 coordinate 2,716, forward strand.
GGTTTGTAAGTAGGCCCAAATGGCGTGCACTTCCTCGTCGGTCATGGTGGAAAATTTTGGCATGGGAACGTGCAGCAGGCCGTTGGGGGCCATGCCGTACTTGACGGCTTTGCCGAATTCCTCCTCGCTCCACTTGCCAATGCCGGTCGTTGGCTCCATCGTGATGTTGCGCGCAACGCGGGTTTTCAGCTCGTCGTCCAATAATTCGCAGCCCCCAGCCAAATAGTCCTTCGATTTCTCGGGGTGCGCTTCGTCGTTGGTGCTGAAATTGTTGGAGTGGCATAAGTAGCATTGATAACGGCCAATGACTAAGTAATGGCCCAAGGCCACCGGGTCGGATGCCGGAGGGGCATCGGGTAGGTGGGCCTCTATTATTGTCGGCTTCATCACCGTGTTGGTGAGGGCTTTGGCGAGGAAAGAAAATTCCTGGGGACGGTTGGGCACGGGTGTGGCCTTCACCAAAGCGTTGTCGGACCGCAGAAAAGCCACGATGCTGGCGGCGTCTTCGTCCGACATGTACGCAAAGTGCGGCATGGCCAAGCGCAGGCGGCCGTCGGGGCCCGCTCCGGTCCGGAGTAGCGTCACCAATTGCGGGTCGGTCCAGTTGCCAATGCCGTGCACGGGGTCTTGGGTGATGTTGGCTGAATTAAGTTTGCCAAGGTCGGTGCCCAGGTCCGGGGCGGGCCGTCCCGACAACGTGCTGGTGCTGGGGTTGCGGTGGCAATGCGCGCACATCACCAACGCCAGCTTCTCGCCGTGGGCGACTCGTGCCGGAGTGCTCGGCAACACAGCGGCGGCCACCGGCACCGGGTTGCGCGGTATGCCGCGGACGCTCACTAATGCCGCAAAACCTGCCACGGCCAGCAATAATATGCCCACAACAAGGACCAGAAAGCGGAGGGATTTTCTCATGGCTATGCAGAAAGGAAGGTGTAAACGGCTGGTATTTAGTGTAAATTATGAAATATATTGGAATAACAATAATATGGAGCGGCCTAATTAGGCGGCCGTTTCATTAGGCGAAAGCTTCGGTAGCGGCCGTACGCTTCCTTTTGGTCATTCGCTGGCCCCAATCTTCGCTTGGTAAACGGAGCTGAACCTCAGCGCGCCTTTCGCGGTTAAAGCATCCGGGAAGCCTGTTTCCCGCCAACGCCCCTTATGAAGCACGAAACCATCCAAACCCTGGGTCAGCTCCGCGCCAGTGGTTATAAGTCCCGCACCGTGAAAGCCGAGCTGCGGGAAAATCTCATCAAGAAGCTCAGCAACAAGGAGGAGGTATTTCCGGGCATTTTCGGCTACGACGAAACCGTGATTCCGGACCTGCAGCGCGCCATCCTGGCCGGGCACCACATCAACCTACTCGGTTTGCGTGGCCAGGCCAAAACCCGCATTGCGCGCCTGCTCATCAACCTGCTTGATGAGTACATGCCCGTGGTGGCTGGCGCCGAGCTGAACGACGACCCGCTGCAGCCGCTGTCGGTGTTTGCCAAAAACCTCATTGCTGAGCACGGCGATAACACGCCCGTGGCCTGGCTGCACCGCGACGAGCGCTACACCGAGAAGCTGGCCACGCCCGACGTGTCGGTGGCCGACCTCATCGGCGACGCCGACCCCATTAAGGCGGCCACGCTCAAGCTGCCGTATTCCGACGAGCGGGTGATTCACTTCGGCCTGATTCCGCGGGCGCACCGCGGCATTTTTGTGATTAACGAGCTGCCGGACTTGCAGGCGCGCATCCAGGTCTCGCTGTT
>DASVTG010000042.1:0-13167 GCA_036387695.1 Hymenobacter sp.
CAGGAACACCGCCGCCAGCACCACCGTGGTGCTGATTACGGCCATCAGGATGTCCTCGGAGCCCTTGATGGCGGCCTCCTTGGGTTCCTCGCCTTCCTCGATGCGCGAGTAGATATTTTCCAGCACCACAATGGCGTCGTCCACCACCAGGCCAATGGCCAGCACGATGGCCAGCAGCGTCAGCACGTTGATGGAGAAATTCAGCAGGTACATGACGAAGAAAATGCCCACCAGCGACACCGGAATGGCCACCACCGGAATGATGGTGGAGCGCCAGTCGCGCAAAAACAGGAAGATGATGATTACCACCAGCACGAAGGCTTCGATGATGGTGTGCTCCACCTCGCTGATGGATTTACGAATGAAGATGGAGTTGTCGAAGCCGGGCTTCAGCACCAAATCCTTGGGCAAGTCCTTGGCGTAAAGCGCAATGCGCTTGTTGAACTCGGTGGCGATGTCAATCTGGTTCGAGCCCGGCTGCGGAATCACGGCCAGGCCCACCATCGGCACGCCGTTTACCTTGAAAATCGTCTGGTCGTTTTCGGGGTACAGCTCGGCGTAGCCGATGTCGGACAAGCGAATGAGCGACACGGCATCCTTGCGAATAATCAGGTTGTTGAATTCCTCCACGGTGCTCAGGCGGCCCATGGTGCGCAGGGTGAGCTGGGTGGCTTCGCCTTGCACGGCGCCGCCGGGCAGCTCCACGTTTTCGCGGGTGAGGGCGGCCTGCACGTCAACCGGCGATACCTGTAGGGCCGACAGTTTCACGGGGTCCAGCCAGAGGCGCATGGAGTACTTGCGCTCGCCGTACACCCGCACTTCCGACACGCCGGGGATGGTTTGAATCCGCTCTTTTAGGGTGTTGTTGGCGTAATCCGTCAGCTCGAGCAGGTTGCGCTGGTTGCTGCTCAAATACGTCATCACAATGGGCTGGGAGTCGGCGTTGGCCTTGCTCACCACCGGCGGGTCAATGTCGCGCGGCAAGCGGCCCTGAGCGCCCGAAACCTTGTCGCGCACGTCGTTGGCGGCACTTTCCAAGTCGGCGTCGAGGTCAAACTCCACCGTAATCTGGCTGCGGCCGTCGCGGCTGTTCGACGTCAGGTTCTTGATGCCGGCAATGCCGTTGATGCCTTCTTCCAGGATTTCCGTCACCTGGCTCTGCATCACATCGGCCGAGGCGCCGGTGTAGCTAGCCGACACCGTGATGATGGGCGGGTCCACGCTCGGGTACTCCCGAATGCTGAGGTACCGAAATCCGATGACCCCAAAAATGATGATGACCAGGCTCATCACAATGGCGAGCACCGGCCGATTGATGCTAGTGGAAGAGAGACTCATGCTTCGTCAATTAGTAATTAATAATTAGCAATTATTAATTGGTGATTTCGCTCCTTGACGAGCGAATAATGGCGGTAATGATTTTCAGTAACTCTTCGCAATCTTTTAGCAGAGAAGCAGCTTGCGCCGAATCCATGTAATCAGTATCACGAAGCAGTCGCAGCCAATAGTGCGTTTCTCGGGCTTCTTTGTAGGAGATGCCACATTTTGCTACAAAGTCTTTGCGAGAAAGCCCGCCTACCGCTTCTTCCATATTGGCGCCAATTGAGGTGCCGCTACGACGAATTTGGTCTGCTAGCTGATAGGCATGTTTTTCTTTAACCAAGTATTGACTAAGACGCACAATTCGAACCGCAAATGCATAGCTTTTTTGAAGAATTATGTTGTCTTCCTTCACGCCAGTAAGTCGTCAATTCTTAATTACTAATTATAAATTACTAATTATTTAACTACTCGCACGGCGTCGCCGGGCTTCACTTGCAGGATGCCGGTGCGAATCACCGTGTCGCCGACGGCCAGGCCGTCCGTAATCTGAATGACCTTATCCGAGCGGATGCCAATTTTCACCTTTTTCGGCACCATCTTGTTGTTCTTCACCGTGTACACGCTGTAGCCGCTGGCTTCTGGAATCACCGATTCCGTGGGCACTTGCAGGGCCGAGTTGGTTTCGCCCAGCTGCAGGTTCACCCGCACAAAAGCTCCGGGGCGCAGCTCGTTGTTGGTGTTGGCGTAGCGGGCGCGCACGGGCTGGGTGCGGCTCACCGGGTCTATCTGCGGGTCAATGGCGTACACCTTGGCGTCATAGTTCTTGTTGGTCGTTTCGTCGAGCACGCTCACCACGTCGCCCACGCGCACGTTGGCGGCAAAGCGGCCGGGCACGGCGAAGTCGATTTTCACCGGCCGAACGCGCGACAGCGTCGTGATTTCGGCCCCGGGGCTCACGTAGGTGCCCACCGTGGCGGTGGTCAAACCCAGCACCCCGGCGAAGGGCGCCCGCACGTAGGCCTTGGCGAGCGAGGCCCGCAGGGCCCGCAAGTCGGCCTGGGCCGTGAGCAGCTGGTTGTTGGACGTTTCGTATTCCTGGGCACTGATGTACTCCTTGTCCAGCAGGGTGCGCTGGCGGCGCTCCTGGTCGCGGAACAGCCTGATGTTGTACTCCTGCTTCTGAATGGCGGCCTGCGCTTCGTCGGCGTTGATGCTGAACAGCAGCTGGCCCTTGCTCACCGATTGGCCTTCCTTGATGTTCAGGCTGGTGATTTTGCCCGACAGCTCGCTTTTAATGACCACCGACTCCTCGGCCAGCACCGAGCCCGTGGCCGCTACTTCGTCGGCGAGGCTGGTGGCCGCCACCACGTACACCTGCACGGGCAGGCGCTGTCCGCCGCCTTGGCCGCCCCCGGCTCCGCCCGCGCCACCAGCTGGGCCGCCTTTGCCACCGCCGGCAGCGGCACCTTTTTTCTCGCCCTCCGCGTTGCTGGGGAAGTACTTCATCTTCACGAACACCAGCGCCGCGATGACGGCGGCCGCAATCAGCCAGCCCAGCCAGGAGCGGCCTTTCGAGGGCGGCGTTTCGGGCGTGGGGTCGGTGGGTGGGGGCGTGGCAGCAGTAGGCGCGGGGGTGCTGGTGGTGTCCCAGGTTTTGGGAGGCGCAACGGTCGTATTTTCAACTGGCATAGTTGGCAAGAACGCACAAGAGGCAGCGGAAGTTTGGGGCTAGTCCGGCTACCTAAGCGGAGAGAATCAAATAATTCGACAAATAGAGCTAATATAGTCCGTTTCTGACGCAAAAAGTTGCGCCTCAAGCCTTGAATCTAGACGTAGGGGGCCATCAAGTAGACCGAGCCTATCTTCGTCCCGATGAAGCCCGCTGCCCCAAAACCACCCGAACCGCGCAATTTTTTTCAGGACGTGCACGAAGTCGCGCGCCTCATTCCCAAAGGACGCGTGAGCACCTACGGCGCCATTGCCCACTACCTCGGCGCGCGGCACGGCGCCCGCACCGTGGGCTACGCCATGATGGCCGCCCACACCGCCGACCACTACGTGCCCGCTCACCGCGTGGTCAACCGCCTCGGCCACCTCACCGGCCGGCTGCACTACGCCACCCCGTTTGCCATGCAGGAAGCCCTCGAAGCCGAAGGCATTCGCGTGGAAGAAGACCGGGTAATGGACTTCGCCACGCTGTTTTGGGACCCGAGCGTGGAGCTGGCCTAGTTGCTCGCTGCTTTGGTGTGTGCCTGCAGCACGCGCAAATCAAAAACACCTTTCTTCACAGGCACACGTTCCAGCGGCGGCTTGGCCGGGTCGGTGATGGTACGAGCAATTTCCACGTAAGACGCCGTGCCGAAGGCGGGAATGAAGGCCGTGCAGCGTCCCGGGGCTGTTTGCAGGCACAGGCTTACCTCGTGCACCTTGTCGGTGTAAGGAATGGCCACGGACTGCCACGCCTCCAACTCGGCCACCACCTTGCCGTTGAGCAGCACCTGCACCGGACCGGGCGTGCTGCTGGCCCGGCGGTACACGTACACCAAGGCCGTGTCGGCCGGGGCGGGGCCGCCGGCTTCGGCAAACTGCGAAACGACGCCCGTTACCATGTCCAGCGTAAAATCGCCGAGCTTGCCCGTGGTGGACGCGGCCGCAATGGCGCCTCCCACGGCCCCGCCCAAGGCGCTGGCGGTGCCCACAGCGCCCTGGTCGGGGCCGGTGAAGCCCACGAAGCGAAACGAGTTGCCAGCCCGCGTGAGCGGCAAGTAGCGCCGGTTGTGCCAGATGTAGACCTGCTGCCCGTCCGAAAAGCCCCAGGCGTTGCGCAGGGCAGTTGGTGCGCCACCGGCCGTTGCCAGGGCCGGCTCCACTTCCAGCGTCCCTTCCCAGCCTTTGGCGGTGCGGGGCTTGGTGGTGATACTCAGGGCTGGTTCGGCCACCGGCTGGTTGTTGCGGAAAGCCAGAAAAGTGGGGTAGTAGCCCTTGGGCCGCAGCGAGTCGACGAGAGCAGGATAAGGGAGCGCCACGGCCGCCGGGCGGCCCAGCAGCTGGAGTTCGGCCAGGGTGCGCGCTGGCTGGGGCGGCAGCTTGGCCCAATCGATGGTGTGGCACTGGGCCAGGCACTGCTGCAAGGCCAGCGCCAGGTTGCCGGGGTGCTGGGCCGTGGTTTCCATGCCCTTGTTTTCCACCAGCTCGGCGGCATTCAGCACGTAGTGGTAGCCGTCGGCCAGGCGAGCGTACACGTCAACCGACACGTCGATGCTGGCTTTTTCTGAAAAAGCGCCGATGGTTTCGTTGAGTTGCAACTGCCGCAGCACCAACACAATGGCGTGGTCGGTGGGACGAGCAGGCAGTTGGGCTTGCACCCACGCAGTGAGCGCCTGCTGCACGCTAGGCTGCAGGTCGGCCGGCTGCCGGATGTTGCCGAGGCCCCGGTGCACCGTGCCTATGCTCCCCCGTCGGGGCCGGGCGTCGAGCACTTGCTCCACGTACACGGCGCGGTTAGGCAAGGCAAGAGTGGCTTTGCTCAGGTCCAGATAATAGACCTGTGCCTGTCCCGGCGTGGGGAGGCTCAGCCAAAGGGTAAGCAACCAAATAATCAGCGAGGGGAAACGATGGGCTTGCATGTCGCAAATGTCGCCGCCATTCTGTTGGGTTCCAACCGGGGGCACCGCGTTGGTGAAAAGGCCATTGGCCAAGCAGCCAGGCGGTGTATTTCGATTGCCGAAAAGTCAACCGCTGCCTTTCCAATCTTTACCGATGGCTTGCTATTTAGTAAGGGTCGGGCCGCATTACCTATCCCCGGCCGCCGCGGCTGCCAGCACCGCGCTGCGCATTTCTTCGGGCGAGGTGTTCTTAACCAGGTAGCTGTGGGCGCCTTCGGCCAGCACGGTGCTCACCAGGGAGGGGTCGTCGTGCATGGAAATGATGACCACCCGCACGTTGGGAAACTGGGTGCGCAGCAGGCGAGTGGTTTGAAGGCCGTCGAGGATGGGCATTTGCATGTCCATGAGCACCACGTTGGGGCGGCTGCCCTGGTCCAGCAGTTCGAGCAGCTCTTGGCCGTTGCCGGCTTCGCACACCACTTCGATGCCCGCGTAGCCGCTGAGCAGCGCCCGCAAACCTTTGCGGAACAGGATGTGGTCGTCGACGATGGCCAGGCGTACGGGCACGGTGCCGCCGGTGGGGGTGGATGGGAGGGTCATGTGTTGAGCGAGAATGTCGAGGTGGGGGTGCCGGCGGGGAGCAGCGTAACGGGTAAAATGGCCTCCACGCGGGTGCCAACACCGGGTTCGGTGTGGTAGTGTAGTTGGCCACCCAGCACCGCCACGCGGCTGCGAAGGTTGATGAGGCCCATGCCCACTGGCTGGCCGTGGGGGCCGGGCGGGGGAAGTTCTTCCAGGGCCGCCAGGTCGAACCCCTGGCCGTCGTCGGAGTAGGTGAGGGTCAGCAGGCCCGGCACGGCGCCCACCCGCAGCACGATGTGCCGGGCGTCGGCGTGGAGCAGGCCGTTGGTGAGCAGCTCCTGGGCAATGCGGTACACCATCAGCTCGTGGGGCGGAATCAGGCGGCTCATGTTGCCGTCTTGCTCCAGGCGCACTTCCGGGCCGTGGTCGGCGGGCACGGACTGCACCAGGGCCCGCAACGCCTGGGTTAACCCGAGCTGCTGCAGGGTGGCGGGCTGGAGGTTGCGCGAAATGCGGCGCACTTCGGCCACGGCCTGGTCGATGAGGGCGCTGGCTTCCGGCGCCGGGGAATTGCCGGGAGCAAACAAATGCAGCTTGGCCAGCGCCAGAATGGTGCCTACGCCGTCGTGCAGTTCCCCGGCAATGCGTTGGCGTTCGTCTTCTTGCGCTACCAAGGCTGCCGCCAGGGCCTGCTGCTGGGCAGCTTCCTGCAGCTGCGCCAATTCCTGCTGCTGCCGCAGCTGCGTCCGCTGGTACCGAACCACAAACCACACCAGCCCAAGCACGAGCACGAGCAAAGTTGGAGTGAGAAGGAACAACGGCAGGAAGTCAGTCACATGAAGGCACCCAAGAGCCAGGCAGCGCAAGTAAATACAAAAAGAATAACTCGGCCATTGGCGTTGGCAAGAGAAAAGCCAAGCCCAAGCCCCAAATGCCACCGCCCAGGCCGCGTCCGAAGTCAAAACGGTTCAGAAAGCTCCTGCACAAAGTATATAAAAATATATTTACGACGATGTGCGGCCAGAAAGCAATGCTACTCAAATCATAACTCGAGCACAAGTCAGGGCATCAGCTTCCAAAGATTTTCAAATTCAAGCACCTGCTGTTGTTTCGCCGGTAGAATTTCGGCCAGCGCCATGCCATCATTTAGAAGCGGTTTGCGTTCATGTTTTGGGCATCTGGCCCGAGGTAGAGACGCATCCTTGCGTCTCGGCGGTAAACGATGACGTGCACATGATTCGCAACCGGCGCGGACGCCGAGACGCAAGGATGCGTCTCTACCTCGGGCTGACGGCTTGTTTGCTAGCTCAAACAGCTTCTTAGAGCCTATCCGGAAAATACGACATGCCCCCACGGTCATGCTGAGCTGGTCGAAGCATCTCTACCGCAATGGTAAATCATTACTTCAGCAGTAGAGATGCTTCGGCAAGCTCAGCATGACGCCCATTTTGCGAAAAAAGTATTTTTTGAATAGGCTCCTAGTACAGAGCAAATTTCAGAAGGAGATTTTTAGGTAATCTACACATTATCATTTTGCAATGGAGTGCTTTGCTGAGTAAAGTTTGCCGGTTGCTAGAATTTACCAGCTGCGTCCGGGCCCGCCGGGCAAGTCGTCGTGCTCGTCTGCTTCGTCGTCCTCTTCCTCGTCAGGTTCCTCCTCGCCCTCCTCTTCGTCCGCCTCGTCCTCGTCGTCCAGGGTGTCAAATACGCGGTCGAGGGACGCTTCGGCGTGACGCAGCTTGTGGCGGCACAGCCGAATCAGCTCGGCCGAGCGTTCCACGCGGGCGGTGAGGTCGTCCACGTCCACGGCATCGGTTTCGAGGGCCCGCAGGATGGTTTCCAGTTCCTCTATGGCTTCGCGGTAAGTCATTCTAGTAAGTAGGGTTCGTATTAATGTTGTAGGGTTTGGGGAGCCTGGCCGTTGCTACGGCCAAGCGCAGCTCGGCGCGGTGCAGGTGGCGTTCCAGGGCCAGTTGCAGTTGAAAGCGGCGGCGCAGCACGTCTTCGCGCCGCCGCCGGTGGTGGCGGATAAAGCGGCTCAGCAGCTGGCGGCCGCGCTGGCGCAGGCCGCGCTGCTCGCGGGCCAGGGCACGTCGGGCCGCGCGTGGCAGCTGGTGCCGGAAACGCTGCAGCCCGCTGCCCAGCTGGCGCAGCTGCTCGCGGGGACTTTGGGCCGCTTGGCGGGCGCGGGCATGCAAGGCTTCCCGGGCCGCGTCGAGCTGGCGGTGGGCGGCGTAGCGGCTTTGCCCGCTCAGGTGGTCGAGGTGCGCGTGGCGCTGGCTGAGCTGCCGCCGGGCCAAGGCCGCCACCTGCTCGCCATAGCCCAGCAAGGCAGCCTCGAGCCGGGCGAGGCGCTCAATCAGGAAAACGGCTACTGCGGTGGGCGTCTTCAGGGCGCGGTGGGCGGTGAGGTCCACCAAGGCTTCGTCGCGCTCGTGGCCAATGCCGGTGAGCACCGGCAGCGGGAACGCGCCCACGGCCGCGGCCAACCCGTACTCGTCAAAAGCCAGCAAATCGGTCCGGCTGCCCCCGCCGCGAATAATCACCACGGCGTCGAACTGGCTGCGGCGCACGCGGATGCCGTCCAGCGCCGCCCGGATGCTGACCGGGGCGTCGTCGCCCTGCATGGCGGCGGGAAACAGCGTGAGAGCAAAATCATACGGCGCTTCGTCGAGCTGCTGCACAAAGTCCTGAAAACCCGCCGCGGTGGGGGATGAGATGACGGCCAGCCGCTGCGGGGCTAACGGCAGCGTGAGTTCCTTCTGGCGGTCGAGCAAGCCCTTTTCTTCCAGCAGGCGCAGCGTTTTCAGCCGCAGCAGGGCCAGCTCGCCCACGGTGTAGCTCGGGTCGATGGCCACCACGTCCAGGCTCAGGCCGTACTGCTCGTGAAAGCGGACCTGCACGCGCAGCAATAGCTTGAGGCCGGGGCGCAGGGGCTGGCCCGTCTGCCGCTCGAAGGCGGGCGCCAGCTGCTGGTAGCGCTGGCTCCAGAGCGTGGCGCGGGCCTGGGCTTTCACGGGCGTGCCGCGGCCGTCGGTGGTTTGCTCGGTGAGGCTGAGGTAGCAGTGGGCACCGGCAAATCGGGGCACGGTGAGCTCGGCTACTTCGGCTATTACCCAGTAGGAATCGGCCAGTTGCTGCTGCAGGGCTTGCCGCACGCGGCCCAACAAGTCGGCCAGGCCCAGCGGCGCGGGCGGTAGAATGGGCGGAAGTTCGGGGCGGCGGTTGTAGAGCGGCATTGGTGCAAATTACGGGCGCTGGGCGGGGAGTTGGGCGCACAGGCGGGAACCCGGGGTTGCGGGAGCCACGTTCGCGCAACCATTCGGAATCCGTCCGGTCTATACCTTCACGGCATAATCTCCCAACCCCATACCCTGTTATGATTTCTACTTTTATCGCACGGCGCCTTAGCCTCGCCGTGCTCGGCCTGAGCACCCTGGCCACCACCGTGGCGGAAGCCCAAACCACCAAGCCCGCCGCCACGCAAAAAGGCGTCGGCATCAACGTTGCCAACATCGACCCGTCGGTGAAGCCCTGCGAGGATTTCTTCCACTACGCATCGGGCAATTGGCTCAAAAACAACGCCATTCCAGACGCGCAGTCGAGCTGGGGCGCTTTCAACGAGCTGATTGACCGCAACCAGGCCACGCTGCGCACCATTCTGACCAACGCCGCGGCCACCTCGGCCAAGGCCGCGAAGGGCACCAACGCGCAGAAAGTGGGCGACTTCTACGCCTCGGCCATGGACTCGGTTGCCATCGAAAAAGCCGGCCTGAAATACCTCAAGCCGCACCTCGACCGCATCATGGCCATCAACAGCCTGGCCGACGAGCAGAAATTTCTGGCCGACCCCAAAGCGCACGCCGGCAACGTGTGGCTGAACTCGGGCGTGGGCCAGGATGAGAAAATCAGCACCCAGTACGCGGTGTACCTCAACCAGGGCGGCCTCTCCCTGCCCGACCGCGACAACTACCTGAAGGACGACGCCCGCTCGAAAGCCATTCGCGCAGCAAACCGCACCTACCAGGTCAACATCTTCAAGATGCTGGGCGACGACCAGGCCACGGCCGAGAAGAATGCCGACGCCGTCACGCGCATTGAAACCCGCCTGGCCAAGGCCAGCAAGAGCCGCGTGGACCTGCGCGACCCTTACGCCAACTACAACAAGATGACGGTGGCCGAAGCCGACGCTGCCTTCCCCAACCTAGCCCTGCCCACGATACTGAAAGAAGGTGGCCTGGGCTCGGCCAAGGAAGTAATTGTGGGCCAGCCCGATTACCTGAAGGAAGTGAGCGCCGCCATGCAGCAGGAACCCATCGCCGACCAGAAGCAGTACCTGCGCTGGCACCTGGTGAGCAGCGTGACGTCGGCCTTGCCCAAAGCCTATGGCGACGAAGCCTTTAAATACCAGCAGGTGCTGAGCGGCGCCAAAAAGCAGCAGCCCCGGTGGAAACGCTCGCTGGGCGCTACGGACCGTGCCCTGGGCGAGGCCTTCGGCCAGCTCTACGTGGACAAGGCGTTTTCGCCCGCTGCCAAGGCCAAGGCCAAGCAGATGATTGAGAACCTGCGCACCGCCTACGCCGAGCGCATTCAGGCCACGGACTGGATGAGCGCGGCCACCAAAAAAGAGGCGATAACCAAGCTCAATGCTTTTGCGGTGAAGATTGGTTACCCCGACAAGTGGAAGGATTACTCGGCTCTGAACGTGAGCCGCGAGAGCTATTTGAACAACCTGTTTGCTGCCCAGGAATGGGCAACTAAGGACGAAGTGAGCAAGTTTGGCAAGCCCATTGACCGCGGCGAGTGGGGCATGACGCCGCCCACGGTGAATGCGTACTACAACCCGCCGATGAACGAGATTGTGTTCCCGGCCGGCATCCTGCAGCCGCCGTTCTATGACCCGAAGGCCGACGACGCGGTGAACTACGGCGGCATCGGGGCCGTGATTGGCCACGAAATGACCCACGGTTTCGACGACCAAGGCCGGCAGTACGATTCCAAAGGCAACCTGCGCGACTGGTGGACCAAAGAGGATGCTGACAAGTTCAACGCCAAAGCGGCCATTGTGGGCAAGCAGTACGACGCCTTCACCCCGCTGGACTCGGTGCACGTGAACGGCAAGCTGACCATGGGCGAGAACCTGGCCGACCTCGGCGGCCTCACCATCGCCTACCAGGCGTTTATGAAGACGCCGCAGGCCAAGGGCAAAGTGAAAATCGACGGCTTCACGCCCGAGCAGCGCTTCTTCCTGGGCTACGCGCAAATCTGGCGCACCAACATCCGCCCGGAAGCCGTGCGCCAGCAGGTGCAAACCGACCCGCACTCGCCCGGTCAGTTCCGCACCAACGGCCCGCTGATGAACATGCCGGAGTTCTACCAGGCCTTCGGCTGCCAGGACGGCAACAAGATGATGCGCGCCCAGGCTGACCGCTCCAAAATCTGGTAAGCTGTTCTAATTGATTAGGACGACGAATAATAGAAGAACGTCATGCTGAGCGTAGTCGAAGCATCTCGCTCGCAGGAGTAATCACTTACTTGCGCGGAAGAGATGCCTTGACTACGCTCAGCATGACGTTCTTTTTTGGTTGAGGAATTATCATTCCTTCAATCTTCCTTTTCTTTTATTGAATTATTCAAAACCAACTGGCGGTTGTAACTTGCAGGTCATAATGTTTCGCACTTTTCCTCTCACTATGAATCAATTCTCTTTTGTGAAGCGTGCTGCTTTCTCGGCCGCAATGCTGGGGTTGGTGGCTGGCTCCGTTCAGGCGCAAACCCAAACCAAAGTCAAAACCAAGTCCAGCGGCGCGGGCAAAACCAAAACCACGCTGCCCGCCAACCCCGGCCAGTCGGGTGTCGGCATCACGCTGGCCAACCTCGACCGCACGGTGGAGCCTTGCAACGATTTCTACCGGTTTGCCAACGGCAATTGGATGAAAAACAACCCCATCCCGGCCTCCGAGACCGGTTGGGGCGGCTTTAATCAGCTGCGCAACCGCAACCGCGACGTGGCCCGGGGCATTCTGGAGAAAGTGGCTGCCGACCGCACCGCCAAGCCCGGCACGAACGCGCAAAAGGTGGGCGACTTCTACGCCGCTGCCATGGACAGCATGGCCGTGGAACGCGCCGGCCTGAAGTACCTGCAGCCCCGCCTGGACAAGATAAACGCCATCAAGGACGTGGCCGGCGTGCAGGCGTACTTAGCCGACCCCAAAAACTATGGGAAAGGCTGGTACAGCCTGGGTGTGGGCCAGGACCCCAAGAACAGCACGCAGTATGCCGTGCAAATGCGGCAGGGCGGCCTGACCTTGGCCGACCGCGACTATTACCTGAAGGACGACGCCCGCTCGAAGACCATTCGCGCGGCGTACCGCACCTACCAAATCAACGTGTTCAAACTCCTCGGCGATGACCAGGCCACGGCCGAGAAAAACGCCGACGCGGTGACGCGCATCGAGACGCGCATGGCCAAAGCCAGCCGCGACCGGGTATCACTCCGCGACCGCGAAAAGAACTACAACAAGATGACCGTGGCCCAGGTGGCCGCCGAATTCCCCAACCTCAACATTCCGCTGCGCCTGAAGCAAAGCGGCCTGACCGCGGCCAAAGACATCATCGTGGGCCAGCCCGACTACCTGAAAGAGGCCAACGCCATGATTAAGGAGGAGCCCATTGCCGACCAGAAGCAGTACCTGCGCTGGCACCTGGTAGAAGGCGTGACGGCCGCCCTGCCCAAGGCTTTTGTGGACGAGGATTTCCGTTTCACGCAAGTGCTGACCGGCGCCAAGCAGCCGCAGGCTCGCTGGAAACGCGCCTATGCGGCCACCGACGGCGCCCTGGGTGAGGCCTTTGGCCAGATTTACGTAGACCAGGACTTCAGCCCGGCTGCCAAAGCCCGCGCCAAGCAAATGGTGGAAAACATGCGCATGGCTTACGCCGAGCGCATTCAGGCTACCGAATGGATGAGCGCCGCCACCAAGGCCGAGGCGCTCAAGAAGTTGAATGCCTTCGTGGTAAAAATCGGCTACCCCGACAAGTGGAAGGACTATTCCAAGCTGAGCATCAGCCGCGAAAGCGCCCTGAACAACTTGTTTGCGGTGGCTGATTTCAACACCCAAGACAACCTGAGCAAACTCGGCCAGCCCGTTGACCGTGCGGTGTGGGGCATGACGCCACCCACGGTGAACGCCTATTACAACGCCAGCCTGAACGAGATTGTGTTCCCGGCGGGCATCCTGCAGTCGCCGTTCTACGACCCCAAGGCCGACGACGCGGTGAACTACGGCGGCATCGGGGCCGTGATTGGCCACGAAATGACCCACGGTTTCGACGACCAAGGCCGCAAAGTGGACTCGGAAGGCAACCTGCGCGATTGGTGGACCAAAGAGGACGGCGAGAAATTCATGGCCAAGGCCGACGTGGTGGGCAAGCAATACGACGCCTTCACGCCGCTGGACTCCGTGCACGTGAACGGCAAGCTCACCATGGGCGAAAACCTGGCCGACCTCGGCGGCCTCACCATTGCTTACGCTGCCTTCATGAAAACGCCCCAAGCCAAGGCCGGCAAGGTGATTGACGGCTTCACGCCCGAGCAGCGCTTCTTCCTGAGCTGGGCGCAAATCTGGCGCATCAACCAGCGCCCCGAAACCACCCGCCA
>DASVTG010000043.1:0-3032 GCA_036387695.1 Hymenobacter sp.
GCCGGCGTAGCGGCCTCCCCCTACCGGGCACGGCCCCGGCCAGCCTCACCCCCAGCCCCTTTCCGGGGGTGAGGCAACGCAACTCGAAAAACGCACCGAATGGCCGGCCCATGCGTTCTTCGTGCATTCCCCTCGCGTTCTGCTATGCCCCACGACCACCACGGCCATGCCGGCCACGTTCATGCCACGCCGCCGGCTGGCGGCGCGTTCAGCGCTGCGTTTGCCACGGGCATCGCGCTCAACCTGGCCTTTGTCGTTGCCGAAACCATTGGCGGACTGGCCGCTAATTCGGCGGCGCTGCTGGCCGATGCCGGCCACAACCTGAGCGACGTGCTCAGCCTGGCCCTGGCCTGGGGCGCGGCGTGGCTGGCCGGGCGGCAGTCCACGGCGCGCTACACGTATGGGTACAAGGGCGCCACCATTCAGGCGGCGCTGCTGAACGCGGCCCTGCTGTACGCGGCGCTGGGCTTTATTCTGTGGGAAACCATTGACCACCTGCGGCATCCGGCCCCGGTCAACGGCTGGTCGGTGATGGTGCTGGCCGGCATCGGCATTGCCATCAACGGGTTCACCGCTTGGCTGTTCCGGGCCGGACAGAAGTCCGACGTGAACGTGCGCGGCGCCTACCTGCACATGCTCACCGACGCGCTGGTGAGCCTGGGCGTGGTAATTGGAGGCGGGCTGGTGATGTGGACCGGCTGGACCTGGCTCGACCCCATCATCAGCTTCGGCATTCTGGCCATGATTGCCGTCAGCTCCTGGGGCCTGCTGCGCGACACCGTGCGCCTGGGCTTGCAGGCTGTGCCCGAAGGCATTGACTTAGAAGCCGTGCGCCGCTTTTTGCTTCAACAGCCCGACGTGGTGAGCGTGCACGACCTCCACATCTGGAGCCTGAGCAGTGGCGACCACGACGCCGCGCTCACGGCCCACCTCGTGCGCCCCGGCGGCGCCGATGCCGCTTGGCTGGCCCGGCTGGCCAAAGAATTGGAAGCTGAGTTTCACATCCACCACAGCACCGTGCAGGTGGAAGACGGCCCCACGCCCGGCGGTTGTGCCAGCGGCTGCCAGTTGTCGGTCCCCGAGCCGGCATATGTAGCGCGAACTTTGTAGTTCGCGTCCCCGCGCATTTCGCATCGCCCCAACGGCGTGGGGACGCGAACTACAAAGTTCGCGCTACATTTCGCCATGCAAGCCTCCCACCCCACCAAAAACACGGTCTTTACCGCGGCGGTCATCGTGGCCGCGCTCGGCTACTTCGTCGACATTTACGACCTGATTCTGTTCAGCATTGTCCGGGTCGAAAGCCTGAAAGACCTGGGCATTACCGCTCAGGCCGAAGTCACCAACCAAGGTTTGTTTCTGATTAACATGCAGATGGGCGGCATGCTGCTCGGCGGCATCTTGTGGGGCATCCTGGGCGACAAAAAAGGCCGGCTTTCGGTGCTGTTCGGCTCCATTCTGCTGTATTCGCTGGCCAACCTGGCCAATGGCTTCGTGCAGACCGTGGAGCAATACGCCTGGCTGCGGCTCATTGCCGGCATTGGCTTGGCCGGGGAGCTGGGCGCGGGCATTACGCTGGTGAGCGAAAGCCTGCCGAAGGAAAAGCGCGGCTACGGCACCATGATAGTGGCCACCATTGGGGTGAGCGGCGCCATGCTGGCGTATTGGGTGGGGCAGCACGGCTGGCGCAACGCCTACTTCGTGGGCGGCGGGCTCGGCCTAATGCTCTTGCTGCTGCGCGTGAGCGTGTTCGAGTCGGGCATGTTCCAGCAGGTGCAGGCCCAAGCCGAGGTATCGCGGGGCAACTTCCTGAGCTTGTTCACCAACCCGGTGCGGCTGGGCAAGTACCTGCGCATCCTGCTCATCGGGGTGCCGCTGTGGTTTGTGGTGGGCATATTGGTGACGCTGGCGCCGGAATTTGGGCGGGCGCTGGGCCTCACGGGCGAAGTCACGGCCGGGCTGGCGGTGTTCTGGTGCTACTTCGGGCTGGTGTTTGGCGACTTCATGAGCGGGGCCCTCAGCCAGCTCTGGCACAGCCGCAACAAGGCGTTGAAGGTGTTTCTGACGTTTTGCGCCACGCTGGTGGCGGTGTACCTGTTTGGCATCAAAGGCGCCACGCCCAACACCTTCTATGCCGTGTGCTTCGTTTTGGGCATGTCCGTGGGCTTCTGGGCGCTGTTTGTGACGGTGGCGGCCGAGCAGTTTGGCACCAACCTGCGGGCCACGGTGGCCACCACCGCGCCCAACTTTGCCCGCGGGGCGGTGGTGGGCTTGGTGCCGGCTTTTAAGTACCTGAGCGGCGCGTTGGGCTTTGTGCCGGGCGCGGCGGTGCTGGGCGGCATCACGCTGGTGATGGCCTATTGGGCGGTGAGCACCTTGCCCGAGAGTTACGGCAAAGACCTTGACTACGTAGAGGTTTAAACGGCACCGACGTTTATAAGGTCAACTTTCGACCGTGGCTTACGTTTGAGCAAGAAGCAGTAATTGCTTGATTTTTAACATCGATTATGAAAAAGCTTCTCTTCAGCGCTGCCCTCCTGGCCGCCCTGACCACCGCCACGGCCGCTTCGGCCCAAACCACCCCCGCCACTACCACCACAACCACAACCACCGACCCCATGGCCGTGCCGCTCACCCCCGAGCAGCAAAAACAGCGCGCCGACGAAGCCAAAGCGGCTTACGAAGCGCAAAAGCAGCAATCCAGCTCCAGCGAGCAAGCCGTTCGCAACAGCAAAAACCAGCTTAAAGACCAGGCCAATGCTGAAAAAGACCTGAAAAAGCAGATGCGTGAGCAACGCGAGCAGCAAAAAGCGCAGAAAGCGCAGCTCAGCGAGCAGCGCAAAGCCGCCAGCGAAGCCAAAAAGCAGGAACGCGCCGCCAAGGCCCAGGCCAAAGCCGAAAAACAGCGCGCCAAAGAGTTGGAAAAGGCCAGCAAATAGCTGTAGTCAACAATTCGTGAAAAGCTCCGGCTTCGGCCGGGGCTTTTTTGTGCCCCATTGCGGCGCCACCCTTTCCCTTATAAGCCGTGCCGG
>DASVTG010000044.1:0-3637 GCA_036387695.1 Hymenobacter sp.
TCGCCCGAAACACGTCGAGGATGCGCCGCACGGCTTCGGGCTGTGCCTGCCGAAACTTGGGCGTGAACCAGCGCTCGGCCGTGGCGTCGGCCAGGGTCCCTACCCCCTCCTTTTCCACCTGCGCGATGCGGGCGTTCCAGCCCTCGGCGGTGCCGATTTTGGCGGCCGTGTTGCTGAGCACCAGTTTGATAAGTCGTTCGGGCGCATTGATTCCCAGCCATTGCCCCACCAGCCCGCCCAGCGAAATACCGCAGAAATGCGCCTGCGCAACCCCTAGGTTGTCGAGCAGGGCCAGCACGTCGCGGCCCAGCATTTCGACCGAGTAGGGGCCCGGTGGGGCGGCGCTTTGGCCGTGGCCGCGGGCGTCGTAGCGCAGCACCCGGAAGCGCTGGGCTAGGTCCGGCACCTGCGCGTCCCACAGGGTGTGGTCGGTGCCCAGCGAGTTGGCCAGCACCACCACGGGCGCGGCGTCGGGCCCGGCCAGGGTGTAGAATAAGTCGCCGGTGGGCAGGCTGAGAAACGGCATGGGCGGGGCTAGTGAGCGGCGGAAGAGGCGTGAAAACGGGCCAGCACCTGGTCGGTAAAGTGCTGGCTGAGGCCGGTGGCCCGGCCAGGGTCGAACAGCTCGTCGAGGGTGGCGTCGCTGAGGTGGGCGCTGGTGGCGGCGTTTTGGCGCAGGCACGCACGTAGCGGCTGGTGCGCGCGCAGCGCCTGCCGGCACGCGGCTTCGACAAGCTGCTGCGCTTCGGTTTTGCCCAGGTGCGGGGTGAGGGCGGCCGTCACGTCTTCGGCGAAAATCAGGCCCCGGGTCAGCGCCAGGTTGCTAGCCATGCGGGTGGTGTCTACTTCCAGGCCGCCGCACAAGTTGGTGGCGTGGCCCAGGGCGGCGGCGCTGAGGCTCAGCAGCTGGGGCAGCACTTCCCACTCGGCGTGCCAGGGCCCCGCGGCGCGCTCGTGCTCGTGCTGGCCGAGGCCCGCCAGCAGCGTGGCCACCAGCCCCGGCGCGCGGCCCGCCACCGCCACCAAAAACGTGGCCGCCACGGGGTTGCGCTTGTGCGGCATGGCCGACGACCCGCCCTTGCCCGCCGCGGCAGCCTCGGCCACTTCGCCCACTTCGGTTTGCATGAGCAGCAGCAAATCGTGCCCCAGCTTGCCCAGCGTGCCCACCAGCGTACCCAGCGCCGCGCCCACGTCCACGAGCCGGTCGCGCTGGCCGTGCCAGGGCAGCTCGGGCGCGCCCAGGTGCAGGGCCGCCGCCAGCCGCGCCGCCACGGCAGGGCCGTGGGACCCCAGCGTAGCCAGCGTGCCCACAGCGCCGCCAAATTGCAGCACCAGCGCCTCGCGCTGCACCCGCGCCAGGCGCTGCCCGGCCCGCAGCAGGGCGTCGAGCCAGCCCGCCACTTTGTAGCCGAACGTGATGGGCCGGGCCTGCTGAAGCAGGGTGCGGCCTATCATCACGGTGTCGCGGTGCGTGGCCGCCAGGTTGGCCAAAATGCTTTGCAGCTCAGTTAGTTGCTGCTGAATAAGCGCCAGCGCCGCCTGCGTTTGCAGCATCAGCGCGGTGTCGAGCACGTCCTGGCTGGTGGCGCCAAAATGCACGTAATTGGCCGCTTCGGGGTCGCGCTGCTGCACGCGCCGCGTGAGCAGCTTCACCAGCGGAATGGCCGGGTTGCCGGCCAGCAGCGTCTGCTGCGCCAGGTCGGCCGCGTCCCAATCGGGTTCAGCGCACACCGCCGCAATGGCCGCGGCCGCGGCCGTCGGCACCAGGCCCAGCTCGGCCTGCACGTTCGCCAGGGCCCCCTCAAACGTGAGCATGGCCCGCACCTGCGCCTCGGCGGCAAACAGCGCGTCGAGGGGCGGGTGCGCAAACAGCAGGTAAGCCAGGCCGGGCATGGGGGAGGGGTTAAATGTCAAAAAATACCGTTTCCGCCTCGCCCTGCAACCGCACGTCGAAGTGGTAGCGGGCCGGGCCGACCCCGGCGTCGCGCTGGGCCAGCAGGGTGGCGCGGCGCTCGGCGGGCACGGCGGCCAGCAGCTCGTCCTGGGCGTTGGCGGCGGCTTCGTCGGCGAAATACAGCCGCGTGTGCAGGGCCCGCAGCGAGCCGCGCATGAACAGCACCACGTTGATGTGCGGGGCCTGCCCGGCGGCCGGGGCCCCCGGCTTGATGGTTTCAAACTGGAATTGAGCCCCCGGCTGCGTGCCCGTCCCTACCCGCCCAAAGCCGGTAAACTCGGTGCCATCATCGTCTTTCGGGCTGATGGGCGCGGTGCGGTAGCGGCCCTGCGCGTCGGCCTGCCACAGCTCCACCACGGCGTCGGGCACGGGGGCGCCCTGCCCATCCAGCACGCGGCCGCTGATGAGAATGTGCTCGCCGGGCGTGGTGGGCCCCAGCAGGGCGTGGCCCACAATGCTATCGTAGGGGTAGCCATACTGCCTGGCCGTCAGGCTGTAAGCAAAGAAGGGCCCCACAGTCTGCGAGGGCGTTTGGCGGAGGCGCTCCATTTATAGTGATTAGCGATTAATTATTAATGAATAACAGAGCGTTATGCTGAGCGCAGCGGAGTCGAAGCATCTCTACTGCTTCGTTGATGTGCATTGATTACTACTGCGGTAGAGATGCTTCGACTCCGCTACGCTGCGCTCAGCCTGACGACCTTTTCCGCTCAGCACCAGGCACCTTTACTCAAAAGGCGTTTGGTAGCGGCCGTTCAGCACGATGTCGAACTGGTAGGCCAGGGCAAATTCGGCTTCCGTCCAGTCCATGCGAAACTTGGCGATGAGCAGCTCGCGGGCGTGCTGGGGCACCGACTGAAAAATGGGGTCGAATTCAAACAGCGGGTCGCCGGGGAAGTACATCTGGGTCACCAGGCGGTGCTCCAGCTGGTGGCCCAGCACCGAAAAATGGATGTGGTTGGGCCGCCAGGCGTTGTAGTGGTTGCCCCAGGGGTAGGCCCCCGGCTTGATGGTGTAGAACGAATACCGGCCTTCCCGGTCGGTGAGCACCCTACCCCCCCCTAGGAAGTTGGGGTCGAGCGGCGCGTCGTGGATTTCGGCGCGGTGCACGTAGCGCCCGGCCGCGTTGGCCTGCCAGATTTCGAGCAGCACGTTGGGCAGGGGCCGGCCGCGGTCGTCGAGCACCCGGCCCGCCACCTTGATGCGCTCCCCGATGGGCTCGCCGTTCACGCGGGCGTTCTTGGTCAGGTCGTTATCGAATTTTTGGAGCACCGACTCCCCAAAAACCGGCATGCTCAGGTCGCGAATCAGCTCGCGCACGGGCAGCAGCGGCCGGGTCGGGCTGCGCAAAATGGTCGACTTGTACGCGGGGTAGAGGTGCGGGGGCTGCGTGTCGAAATCGGAGGCGTTCATCGCAACTAGCTTAGGGGAAAAGGTGCCGGGCAGCACGACGTAAAAGTAGGAGCCCCGGCCAGCCGCCAACTTAGAGATATTCGCCAAGTTGTTGGACAGATTAAACCTATCTTGCTAACCCAAACGGCCGCCCAAGCTTACCGGAGGCTGCGCCTTAACCGCTGTTTAAAAACCGGCTTACCGACGCTGTTCCTCGCGGCGAAGAGCCCCGTTGGGTTCCCTACCCCCCGCTTGCCCCCAGTTCCCACCCATGCCCGCCATCCTCAACTT
>DASVTG010000045.1:0-9706 GCA_036387695.1 Hymenobacter sp.
TGTTCCTGCGGGCGCTGAATTGCCGTCGCATAAGCTGCTAAGACTACATCGGCCAGGGCCTTCATCGGCGCCTCGTCGAGATAGGGTTTTTGCTTCACCTTATCCAACTCATAGAAAGCCGGTTCAGCGGGCGCAACGGTAGTATGTGTACTGCTAGGCTTTGGTTTGGAATAGCTGGCCGCACTTGTAGCCGTGCTTTTTCGGGGCGAACTTGCAGCGCCGGAGCGGGTTTGTGCATTGGCGTTCAGCCCTAGCGCACATAAAATTAGAGTAGTAGAAAGTGCTTTCATTCCAGGGCATTTCAGCAGGTATAGTCAACAAAGCTAAGACTTAGTTCAACTTCGGCAACTGCTACTGAACTCCTATCTGAAGCATAATCCTGATGGATTCTTTGAAGCTGTTTCGAAAGTCAAAAAGGCTGTTGTTAAACAAATAGGCTTAAACCGCCAACCCGGACGGTTTGAGCCGGCTTCTGGCCACCCCGCCCTTTTCCCGCTTTTAACGTGCCCGGCTTTTCTTTTTCCTAACCGGGCCCTCTAGGCTACTACTTCCTCAGCGGGTTCCAGCACCGCAGCGCGGGCATCGACGCGGCTGGTGTACCAGGCATTCAGGCCCACGCCCAGCAGCACCAGCGCCATGCCGGCGTAGGCCAGCGGGCCAAAGCTCTCGTCGAAAAACACGTAGCCCAAGCCCAGCGCGTAAAAGATGCCCAGGTAATTGAGCGGAGCCACCCGGCTGAGGCGCTCACTCTGGTAAGCCTCCGTCATGGCGACTTGGGCACCTTGCGTGAACGCCCCGCAGGCCAGCAGCCACAGCCAGTCGGTGCCCTCGGGGGTTTGCCACTGAAACAGGCACCCCACGGCTGCCAGCGGCAGCGAAATCAGGGGGAAATAGAAGACGATAACCAGCGGGTGCTCGCGGCCCCGCAGCTTACGGATAGCATTGTAGCTCAGGCCCGAAAGCAGCGCGCCCAGCGTTCCGATGCCCACGTAAGCCCACGCAGCATCCGCCGAAGCGGCGGCGCTGACCGCCGCTTCGGGCCCACCTTGCTGCACCAGCAAAACCCCTCCAAAACTCAACACAAAAAACACCCACTGCCAGGGGCGAACGGCCTCGTGCAGCAGCCAAATGCCCATCACGGCCGTGAAGACCGGCGCCAAGTATTGCAGCGTGACGGCCGTGGCCAGCGGCAAATTGTGCAGGGCCAGGAAGTAGCAAATGAGCGCCACCGCGCCCGTGCTGCCCCGGCTGATGAGCAGGCGGTAGTTGTTGCCGAACGGCGCAATGCCTCGCCGCCGCAACGCCGCGTAGCTGGCCACGATGGAAAAGAGGGACCGGAAGAAAATGATTTCCAGCGCCGGCAGGTGGTGCAGGTGCTTCACGCAGGCGTTCATGCCCGCAAACAGCACGGTGCTCAGCAGCATCAGGCGGACGCCGGGGGATATTTCAATTTTCAATGAGCAATGAGCAATGAGCAATGAGCAATGAATAAAGATGAATTTGCGTGGATTATCGGCCTGTTCGTACAGCACGGGTAACGAAGTTGCGGGGGCATTGTTCATTGCTCACTGTTCATTGCTCATTGTTTCGAAATGTTTAAAAGCCCCGACAAAACGCCCAAGCAGTACACGCCCGGCGAAGCCCTGCAAAAAATTGCGGCCTTCTGCGCCTACCAGGAGCGCACGCAGAAAGAGGTGGAGCAAAAGCTGCGCTCCTACGGCTTGGACGAGGACGAAGCCGGCGAAATCATCATTCGCCTGAGCCGCGAAAAGCTGTTGGACGAAGAACGGTTTGCCAAAGCTTTCGTGCGCGGGCACTACCGCCAGAAGAAGTGGGGCCGCCGCCGCATCCTGCAGGACCTCAAGCAGAAAGGCATCAGCGAGTACTGCATCAAGTCGGGCATGAAGGAGATTGACGGCGAGGAGTACTACCAGAACCTGGTCGACATCATGGAGAAGAAAGACCGCCAGGAAAAGGAATCGAACCCGCGGGTGCGCCGCATGAAAATATCGCAGTACCTCACCGGCAAAGGCTACGAGCAGGACCTGATAAAAATGGCGCTCGATGACCTGGGCAAAGCGCCGGAAGACGAGGACTAGGGCATACTCAGCACCAATTCACGTGTCCTGAAACAACAGGATTGCGAGCGGTTCAGCCCTGCGCACAAAGGCCCGGAAAGATGCGTTTTCGGGGCCTTTCCAGTAGGTTTTTCCGAACGCCGCATGGATTTCCATCAACGGGCTGCTGTTGGAAACCATTGAGTTCACCAAACTCATCTGCCTCGTGTATTTCTTAAACGCTGAACGGTGCACGGGTTTATCAAATTCATTCTGAACCGTACGCCGCTTTGCGAAGCTGATAAGCACCCACGGACGGAGTTCAGTCAGATGAGTGCCTACACGACGGGGGCCAGCCAGGGGCAGCCTTCCCGGGGAGGCGCCCGTATATTCCTGCTCTACTCGTTTCCCTTCGCATGTACCCTCTCCCTCCCGACCCTGCCTTTAGCGCGCTGGAAGCCGAAAACCGCGCGTTGCAGGAGCAGAACCTGGCCCTGCAAGAGGCCAGCCGGGAAGCCGGCGCGCTGGCCCGGGACGCGGCGCGCTACTACCAAAGCCAGGTGCGGTTTCGCACCGTGTTCGAGCACTCGCCGCTGGGCCACAAAATCATCGGCCCCGACCTGCTCATCCGGCAGGCCAACCCGGCCGTGGTCGCGATGCTCGGCCTGGCTTCGCCCGAGGAGCTGCTGGGGCGGCCCATTCGGGACTTTGCCCACCCCGCCCACCGCGACGACTGGGCGGAGCTGCAAGCCGCCCTGTGGAACCACGACCTGCCGTTCTTCGCGTTGGAAACCTGCCTGCGGCGGGCGGACGGGTCCGAGCTGTGGTGCCGGGTGACGTCGGTGCTGTTTCCCGACGAAAGCGGCCCGCTGGGCTACACCACCCTGGAGGACATTACCGAGCGCAGGCGCCTGGAAGCGCACTTGGCCGAGACCGCCCGGCGAGAGACCGCCGCGCACGAGGCCCTGATGGCGCAGCACGAGGAGTCGACCGCGCTAAACGAGGAACTGGTGGTCACCAACGACGAGTTGCAGGCCGCCAACGCCAGCCTGCTGCAGGTCAACGCCGAACTCGACACGTTCGTCTACGCCGCCTCCCACGACCTGCGCACGCCCGTGGCCAACCTGCGGGGCCTGGTGGAGGCCTTGTCCGAACAGCTGGGCGACGAGCCGCTGGCCGCGCTGCTGGCCATGATGCACGCCTCGGTCGAGCGCCTGCGCCACATGCTCGACCGGCTGGCGGACTTCGGAACCGCGCGCGAAGACATGGCCGAGTCCCGCGAAAAGATTTCCCTGGCGGCCGCCCTGGAGGAGGTGCGACTGGAGGTGGAGCCCCTGCTGGCGGCCACCGGCGGGCGGATGGAGCTGGAGGTGGCGGGCGACCCGTACCTGTGGTTTTCGCCCAAGCACCTGCACTCGGTGCTGCTCAACCTGGTGAGCAACGCGCTCAAGTTCCGCCACCCCGACCGGGCCCCGGTGGTGCGCGTGCGGGCGCACCGCGACGCCACCCAGCTGGTGGTCCGCGTCAAGGACAACGGCCGGGGACTGAGCGAGGCCCAGCAGCAGCGGCTTTTTGGCATCTTTAAGCGCTTTCATCCCGAGGTGGAAGGCACCGGCGTCGGGCTGTACCTGGTGAAGAAAATCCTCACCCACGCCGGCGGCACGGTGCAGGTGGAGAGCCAGCCGGGGCGCGGCACTACGTTTATCCTCTTGTTCCCCGCCTAGGCGCGCACGTTCAGCCAAACGGTCGTGGCTGCGAAATATGGTTTTCAAAGTCGCAACTGCGCTCAGCTTGACGCGTTTTTTTTGTAGACAAGTCACTACCGATAATGCCTCGGCAAATGGGGGTTGGCTCGAACCCTAACACTACATTTTTGGACTGGTTTCCGGCAGTCGCATTTGTTGTCCCAAAATCACCCGCCGGCCGGTGAGCGTGCGGAGCATGGGCACCAGAATCTGCTCGGCGTTGCGCTGGGTTTCGGCGAGGATGCCGGACTGCAACGCCGCGTTGCGCACCTGGGCTTCGGCGTACTTATAGCCTTCGTCCACCAGTTGAGCGTCTTGGAAAAAGCCGTTTTCGGTGCTGAACACCCGGCTTTGGTTGTGGTTGATTTGGAAGCTGCACAGCTCGGGCGCAGGCAGGGCCACGCGCACAACGGAGTCGCCTTCCAGCACCACGTCCTGCGCCGTTAGCTTGCGCAAGTCGATGCAGCCCACGGCCTCGCCGCCCACAATGAGGGCCACCTTGGACTCGGGCAGAAACCGGTAGGCGCGGCGCTTGTACTCCACCACGTCTTTGAAGCGGTAGCGCACCAGCTCCAGCCGGCCCAGGGCTTCCACCTGCGTCAGCACCGTGTTGTGCGTGACCGTGACCTGCGGGCCGGTGCCGGCCATGCTTTCCAAGCCACCAAGCACGGGGCCCACTTTGCGCCACAGAAACCACCCCAGCCCCGCCAAAAACAACAACGGCAGCAGGCGGCGAAAGAGGCGGGCAAGGTTCATATGCGAATAAATACGAAGGTCCGGCCGTGGCGTTCAACTCGGCAGTAGTCTAGCTTTGCGGGCAATGCGCGCGTTTCCTCTTTTTCGTTGGCTGAGTCGGCGCCTGTGGCCGCAGCACCGGGCCTGGCTGGCGGGGCTGTGGGTGCTGGTGCAGCTGGTGTTTCTGTGGCGCTTCCGCGGCCCGCACTTTGCCAACGACAGCGGCCGCTACCTCGCCTACGCGGCCAACATTGCCGAGCGCGGCTACTTTGAGCCCGGCCACAACCTGCGCTACGTGCTGTACCCGCTGTTCCAAAGCCTGTGGCTGGGCCTGGGCCTGGGCTGGTGGGGAATTGTGGCGGGGCAGATGGCGGTTTCGGGCCTGGCCACGCGCGCCATTTACCGAGGCACCCAGCGCTTGGCCGAAGGCCGGCGTGGCGCGGCGGCGCTGGCCACATTCCTGTTTATTGCCTGGCCCGACATCCAGCAGTTCAACGTTTTTCTGCTGACTGAATCGTTGTTTATCAGCCTGGTGGCTCTGTCGTTCGGTGCGTTCACGCAAGTTCGCAATGGGTTGCGCAGGGACTGGGCCTTGCTGGTAGTCGTGCTTATTCTCACCGCCTTGGCCCGGCCCAATGGGTTTATGGTGGGGCTGGCAGCTGGGCTGGCCGGACTAAATGCGCTCCGGCGCGCTCCAAACCGGCGGCCGTGGCGGGCTGCGCTGGCGCTGCTGGTGCTGCTCTCGCCGCTGCTATGGGTGGCGCTCAACCACCAGCTCGCCACCTACTATTTGATGGACACTTACCAGCGGGGCGAGCTGATTTTTCGCTACCAGCTATGGGCCGTGCACCAAGCCGCCCCGCTGCACATGCCGCCGCCCGGCACCGGGCCGGCTGCTCGGGTCCTGTATTTTGCCGTGCACAACCCCGTCTATCTGGGCCGCTTGATGCTGGGCAAGCTGTTCGTTTTCGTCAGCTGTCTCAAGCCGCACTACTCCCTGGCTCACCGCGCAATCGGAGTAATGCTGTTGTGGCCCAGCTATTGGCTGGCTGGCCTGGCCACGCGCCGGGCCACCATCTGGCGGCCGGCGCGGGTGTTTCTGCCCGCCATTTTTCTGCTGCAAACCGCCATCATCATGCTCACGGTCGACGATTGGGACGTGCGCTTTCTGGCGCCGGTGTTGCCAGCCGTGTTTGTGCTGGCTTCGCTGGAGGTGACGCTGCGCTGGATGAGCAAGGACAAATAGCGCCCGCCAATCTGTCATCCTCATCTGGCGTCCGCGCAGCGAAGGAGCTTATCCCACCAGCACGAATTGGAGTAGCCTCAACCGGCCTAGAAGTGATAAGGTCCTTCGCTGCGCGGACGCCAGATGAGGATGACAATTCTTTAGCTCCATTAAGCGAACCGCTGCTGCCAGCCCGCCCACGCCTGCAGGCCACCGGAGTGAATGGCCACCACCGTGCTGCCGCGCGGGAAATGCCCTTGCGCTATCATATCCAGCACCCCAAATAGCAGCTTGCTGGTGTAAATGGGGTCCAACAGTATTCCGTGCTGTTCACGAAACCGCTGGATGAAGTTCATTAGCTCCGCTGAGTATTTGGCGTAACCGCCAAAATGATAGGCGGTCTGCAGGGAGTAGTTGTTGAATATCCGGCCTACTGCCTGTTGCGTGAGCGCGTCGATTTCACCCTGCAGGAAGCTGCCGTTTTTGAGTGCGGCCACGCCCACGGCCTCGTGCTGGCCGCTGAGCCCAGCCAGCAAGCCCGCTAACGTACCGCCGGTGCCAACTGCTACGGCCAGCGCGTCAAAAGCAGTACGGCGCTGGATTTCAGCCACCAGCTCGGCGCAACCCCGCAACGCCAAAGCATTCGTGCCGCCCTCCGGCAATACGTAGGCGGGGCCGAACCGCGACTCCAACCCAGCAATGAAACCGGGGTCGGCACGCTGGCGGTAGGTGCTGCGGTCGAGGTAGTGCAGTGCCATGCCATCGGCTGCCGCTTGCGTCAGCGTGGGATTGAGTGGCTCGCCCTTAGGTGGCTCATCACCCCGAATCAGACCAATGGTGTTGAAGCCAAACAACCGACCGGCGGTGGCCACTGCGGCAATGTGGTTGGAGTAGGCGCCGCCAAAGGTCAAAAGCGTAGAGTGGCCCAGTCGGGTTGCCTCGGCCAGGTTGTATTTGAGCTTGCGGGCTTTGTTGCCGGGCAGGTCGGGGTTAGCCAAGTCGTCGCGCCACAGCAGCAGGCGGACGCCTTGCGCACGTGCCACGGGCTCGTCAATCTCCTGCAAAAGCTCATCCATAGCACCATCCCGAAAAAAGGTCTAGAGCAGTTTGCCGCTTCATGTACTGAGTTGAAAGAAGTTAAAAGTTGAGAGTTAAAAGGTAAAATAGAAGTTACCTGGATTTTACCTTTTAACTCTCAACTTTTAACTTCTTTCAACACGAACCTGAAACCCCTCTAAAATGCTTGCGCGGCCCTGGCCTTACGCCGCCACCGGCTCCACCACCGGCGCATCGGCCGCTTGCTTCCGGCGCACTGCGTACACCACCGCCCCCAGCAACACCAGTAGCAAAGCCACGCTGGCTACCAGCGACACGCCGTTGCCCACGGCATACGCTTTGGGCTCAAACTTGAAGGTAACGGCATGGTTGCCAGCCGGCACCGGCAGGGCCCGCAGCACATAGTCGGCCCGCACGTGGGGCACCGGCTTGCCGTCGATGAATGCCTGCCAGCCGTCGGCGTAGTAGATTTCCGAAAACACCACCATGCCGTCGCGGGGCGCGTTGTAGTTGTACTTCATCTCGTCGGGGCTGTAGCCGGTGAGGGCGATGGTGGCCCCGGTGATGTCGTAGGTTGCGGCCTTTTGCTGCGGGAATTTGCTGACGTCCACCACGGCCACGGTAGCCGGGCTCAGGGTGCTGAGGGCCGCCATTTCCTCGTCGGGACTCTGCACGGGTTGAACCTCGCTCACAAACCACGCATTGCCGAGGGCGCCGGGGTTGCGCTGCACCGGCTGCTTGGGGTCGCCGGTGATGAGGTAGCGGGTGTTCAGCATGTTGAGCACCTGCTGGTTGTTGTTGGAAATCTGGCGCTCGATGAGGTCCTGGTAGCGGCGCAGCTTGGCGCCGTGGTAGCCGCCAATGCTCTTGTGGAAGTACGAAGTTTGGGCTTCGTTAAAGGGGTTGGCCAAGTTGAGCACGCGGTAGCTCAGGCCTTTGTCTTGCAAAATCAGCTGGTCGGCGGGCGAGGGCTGGAAGGCTTCGGCGATGGTTTCGCGCTGGAATTTGTTCTCGCCGAGGTAGCGCTTGTCCACGCCCCACAGGTCGATGAGCACCAGCGCCACCATGGCGGCGGCGGCCGGCAGCAGGTTCAGCCGCCCTTTGAGGTGGAAATACAATACCCCCAGCGCCGCGCCAATGAACAGCAGCCCACGCCACACGTCGCTGCGCAGCAAGTCGGCGCGGTCGGCGCGCAGGGCCGTGAGCAGTTCCGGCGTGAAGCCCTGCTTGGTCAGCTCGCCGTCAATCGGGGCCGCGAAATCGAAGCTGAAGCTGGCCAGATAAGCCAGCACGCACAAGCCTGCCGCAATGGCGCCCGCGTACAACACCTTGGGCAGCAAGGCCGAAACCTCAGCCGAAACCTGCGGGGCCGTGCCGGCTGCCTTGGCAGCTTTGGCCAGCGCCGGGTGCTGCTGCGCATCGGCCGGGGCCACGGGCTGCGGGGCGGCTCGCGGCCGCAACACCCGGCTCAGGGCCAAGGCGCCCAGAATGGGCATGGCCAGCTGCGCAATAACCAGCGCCATGCTTACCGCCCGGAATTTATTATAGCCCGGCAGCAAGTCGAATATTAAGTAGTTAAACGTCTCGAAGTTCTTGCCCCAGGCCAATAAAATCGACAGGATGGTACCGGCCAGCAGCCAATACCGCGTGCGCTTATCCACTACAAACAAGCCCAGAATAAACAGAAACACCACTACGGCGCCCATGTAAACCGGGCCGGCCGTGTAGCTCTGCTGGCCCCAGTAGGTGGGCATGCCGCTCAGGTATTCCGGGGGCAGGCCCGCTTTGGCCAGGTTGGAATCGGTGCCGAGCGGCATGGAGCTGGCGCCGCCGTAGAAGTTGGGAATCAGCAGCGTAATGGTTTCGCCCACGCCGTAGCTGTACTGGAAGGCGTAGTCGCGGTCGACGCCGGTACTCTCGTCATCGGAGCTGGCGACGGGCGTTTGGCCGGGCGCAGTGGGCGTCGGCGTCTTTAGCTCAGTACGGCCGCGGTTGCTGTACTTGCTGTACTCCAGCGTGGTGTAGAGACGGCCAAAGCTCACGCCCACGGCCAGGGCCGCACCCAGGCCCAGCAGCGCAGTGCGCTTCAGGAACTCAGGCAGGCGCCCTGCGCGGGCCGCGGCCACCAGCTCGATGATGCCGAAAATGGCGACCAACAGCAGCAGGTAATAGGTAATTTGGAGGTGGTTGGCGCGCACGTTCAGCGTGAGGCCCACGGCGAACAAGGCCGCGCCCAGCCACTTGTCGCGGCGGTAGGCCACCAGCACGCCGCCCAGCACCAGCGGCGCGTAGGCCAGGGCAATGCTCTTGGTGTTGTGGCCGGCCGCCAGAATGGCAATGTTGTAGCTCGAAAAGCCCAGCGCCACGGCGCCCGCCACGGCCACCAGCGGCCGCACGCCCAGCGCCACCAGCAAAATGTAGCCGCACAGCAGCGCCAGAAACAAGTTGGCCACCACGGCGGGCAGGCCCAGGGTCATGACGGTTTGCAGGTACCCCGACCAGTCGCCCGGAAAGTGCAGGCTGATGAGGTAGGTGGGCATACCCGAGAACATGGAGTTGGTCCACAGGGCTTCGCGGCCCATTACCTTGGCGTACTCCTGGGCCTCGTGGGCACCACCCTGAAATTGGGTAATGTCGTGCTGGGCCAGGGTTTTGCCCTCGAATACGATGGGCGAAAAGTACAGGCAGGCCAGCGCCACAAAGAATAACACCGCCAGCACGTGCGGCAATGCCCGCTGCCACAATGGCGCGGACGAAACAGAAGAAGCAGAAGCAACAGCAGCCATCAGGGCAATTTTAGGGAACACAAAAACGTGCCCGAAGGTACAGTCGCGCGAGGTTACGCAAGGGGAAAAGAGGTTTCGTAAAGTTGACGTTCAATCAAACCC
>DASVTG010000046.1:0-3185 GCA_036387695.1 Hymenobacter sp.
ACTCGTCCCAGAGCGGAAACTCCACGAGGCGCTCGTGCACGGCGTGACCGGCGGCGGCCAGGTCCTGCAAAGTGGCCGCGTCGGCCGTGCCCAGAACAGCCGACGCTTCGGAGCCCAGGGCGCGCACGGCGGCGCCGGTGAGGGTGGTCAGGTCGATGACTAGTTCGGGGGCATATTTTTTCGCGAAGCTAAGGGCATCGGCTAGCAGTAGGCGGCCTTCGGCGTCCGTGTTTTTTACTTCCACGGTGAGGCCGCTGTGCATGGTGATGACGTCGCCGGGGGCGTAGGCGAGGCCGCCGGGCCGGTTGTCGGTGGCCGGAACCAGGCCGATGACATGCAGCGGCACGTTGTTTTTGGCCAAGGCGTAGAGGGTGCCCGCCACGGCGGCCCCGCCGGCCATGTCGCACTTCATCATGTCCATGCTGTTGGGCGTGGGCTTGAGGCTGAGGCCGCCGGTGTCGAAGACGACGCCTTTGCCGACCAGCACGTAAGGCTTGGCGTTTTGGGCGCCTGCGGGCTTCCATTCGAGGATGCTGAAGGTGGGCGGCTCGGGCGAGCCCAGATTCACCGCTAAGAGTCCCCCCATCCGCAACGCTTCAATTTTGGCCAGGTCCAGAATGTCGGTGGTGAAACCGGCTTCGTCGCCGGCGGCGGCAATGCTTTCGGCCAGCTGAATGGCGTTTAGCTTGTTCAGCGGGGCATTGACCAAGTCGCGAGCCAACTGCACGCCTTGCAGCAGGCCGTCGAGCTGGGCCAGCGCTTCTGCCGTGGCCGCGTCGCCAACCACCGAAATATTGGTTAGAACCGCTGCTTTGCGTGATTTGGCGTCGGTTTTATAGCCTTCAAATTTATAGGCACTCAGCGCCAGGCCTTCGGCCAGTAGCAAGGCGGCCTCCGCCTGGGCGCTCAGGTTGTGGAGGTATACTTCCGCTACTTTTTCGGTTTTGAGCTGACCGTGCAGCGTGTGGCCGGCGCGGCGGAGGGCTTCGAAAACCTGGGCGGAAGTGGGCTTGTCAACCAGCACTACGAAGTAGTGGTGGTGGCTGAAGTGGTTGAGGTGAACGAGCTTCTGGTCGTCGGCCAAGGCCGTTTCGACGTAGCGCTGCGCCTCGGCCGAGAGGTCGCCGGTAACGGCGCCGGGGAGGGCGGCAGTGCCGTGGTCGAGGATGAATACCTGCGTCGATTGGGCCGGGGCGGCGGCCGCGTGGGCAAGGGCTAAGGACATGAGCGGGAATGAAGGCCGTAGATTTGAGCCCGCAAGGTAACGTAGCCGCAGGGCTTGCTTGCCGTGTCCGGGTCTTCCTGCTCATTAGCGCCGCATTCTGTATGCAATCCGTTCGCCCCAAAAAACACCTTGGTCAGCACTTTCTGGCCGACCCCAACATTGCCCGCAACATTGTGGCCGCCTTGCAGCTTCCTGCTGGCGTGAATCAGGTACTCGAAATTGGGCCCGGAATGGGCGTGCTCACGCAGTACTTGTTGGAGAACCCGGCCTACCAAACCAGCGTGGTGGAGATTGACACGGAGTCGGTGGCTTACCTGAAAGCGCACTATCCGGCGCTGGAAAATCGCATCTACGCCACCGACTTTCTGCGGCAGGACCTGGGCACGATGTTTCCAGACCAGCCGCTGGCCATCATCGGCAACTTTCCCTACAACATCAGCAGCCAGATTTTTTTCCAGGTGCTGGCCAACCGGCAGCAGGTGCGCGAGGTGGTGGGCATGATTCAAAAAGAAGTAGCCCAGCGCCTGGCCGAGCCGCCCGGCTCCAAAACCTACGGCATTCTGAGCGTGCTGCTGCAGGCCTACTACAAGATTGAATATCTGTTCACGGTGCCGCCGCACGTGTTTGTGCCGCCGCCCAAAGTGGAGTCGGCCGTGGTGCGCCTCACCCGCAACGAAACCGAGACGCTGGACTGCGACGAGAGGCTGTTCTTCCGCGTGGTGAAGCAGGCGTTTCAGACGCGCCGCAAGACGCTGCGCAACGCTTTGAAACCCTTTGGGCTGCCGGCCGAGGCCACCACCGATGCCATTTTCGAGAAACGGGCGGAGCAGCTGGGCGTGGCCGAATTCGTGGGCCTGACGCAGCGGGTGGCGCAGCATAATTCGGGTTTGAGCGCGGAGTTGCCGGATTTGTCATTGGATGACATCGCCGAATAAGCTTTGCGAAAATCGTTCGTTATGAAGGCAACTGAAGGCCCGACGCCAAGTTTTTGTCCTGCACCAGCGGCAAGCAGCCGGGGCGTGTGCCTGGTCGTGGACGAAATGCACGCTTCGCTGCAGGAAATGATGGAGGCCATTGGGGTCCAGATTAACTACTGCCCCAGCCTGACCGCCGCGGAAGTGCCGGCTGCATTGGGGGCGTTCCCCTACGAAGGGCTGATGGTGCGGAGCAAGCTGCGCGTCACGGCCGAGCTGCTGGCCCAGGGCCCGCACTTGCGCTACGTGGCCCGCGCTGGGGCCGGCACCGACAACATCGACGAAGCCGCCATGGCCGCGGCCGGAATCAAGCTGCTCAACGCGCCCGAAGGCAACCGCGACGCGGTGGGCGAATACGCCCTGGGCCTGCTGCTGGCGCTGTTTCGCAACATTCCGCGCGCCGACCGGGAGGTACGGCAAGGCCTCTGGCAGCGCGAGGCCAACCGGGGCGAAGAAATAGGCGGCAAAACCATTGGTATTTTGGGCTACGGGCACATGGGCCGGGCTTTTGCGCGCCGCCTGAGCGGTTTTGGCTGCACGGTGCTGGCCCACGACAGCAACCCCGGCATTGCCCCAGACGAACACGCGGCGCTGGTGGCTTTGCCCGAGCTGCAAGCCCGCGCCCAGGTGCTGAGCCTGCACATTCCGTATTCCGCCGCCAACCATCATTTCGTTAGCGAGGCGCTGATGACGGGGTTTTCGCAGCCTTTCTGGCTGCTGAACACCGCCCGCGGCGAAGTGCTGGACCACGCCGCCCTGGTGCGCGGGCTGCAAGCCGGAACGGTGCGCGGGGCGGCCCTCGACGTGCTCGACAACGAGAAACTCAACCAGCTCAATGAGCAGCAACAAGCCGCGTTCGGCTACCTGACGCAAGCGCCCAACGTGGTGCTCTCGCCCCATATTGGCGGGTGGACGCACCAGAGCTACGCCCGCATCAACGAGGTGCTGGTGGAGAAGATTCGGGCGTTTCGGGCGGGTGCCGAAGC
>DASVTG010000047.1:0-4600 GCA_036387695.1 Hymenobacter sp.
AAAAAGCCGCTCTAGTTGAGCGGCTTTTTTGTTGTAACCTAAACTAATCTCACGTACATAAACACACTGGCTGGGTAACCCAGATAAATATAGGTGCTAGCTGAGGCTATTCGTCGAAGCTTTCGTTGCGTGGGGCACGGGGCGTGCGAGGGGTTTCGTACTCACGGGGAGCACCGTAGCTCGGCTTGTTGCCATAGCTGGGCTTGTCGCCGTAGCTGCCTTTGTTGCCACCGTAGCTGGGCTTGTTGCCGTAGCTGCTGCCGCCTTCGCGGTTGCCATAGGCAGGTTTGTTGCCGTAGCTGGGGCGGTCGCCGCCGTCGCGGTTGCCTTTGTAGCCTCCGCCGTAGCCGCCTTCGCGCCGCTCGCCACCACCGTAGCTGCTCCCGCCGCGGTTGCCGCCTTTGTAGCCGCCCCCGAAGCCGCCCTCACGGCGCTCGCCGCCGCTGAAGGGACGACGCTCACGGTCGCCGCCGAAGCCACCGGGACCACCCGAGCCGCCGCGGCTGAAGCCTTCCTCTTTGGCCTGGCCCTCCTGAACCGGAGTGGCAATGCTGAAGCTAACCGGCGTGCCCTGGATGCTGGTGCGGCCCAATTTCTCCACAATCTCATTGGCAAACTCCGAGGGTACTTCCACGAAGCTGAACTTGTCGTAGAGGGCGATGTCGCCCACTTTGGCACCGGTCAGGTTACTGGATTCCGCAATCAGGTCCACGATGTCGCGGGGGTGAATCCGGTCTTTCTTGCCCATGGTCACGAACAAGCGGGTGAAGCCGGCACGCGCCGTGCCGGCCGCCTTGCTGGCATCGAGGCTCTGCTGCGCGCTCTTGTCTTCCTTCATCGTCATTTTCAGCAGCGCGGCGGCCACGTCCAACGAGGTGATTTCTTCGCTCTGGTCCAGCAGGCGCTGCACGCGGCCCACGTACTTCTCGAGGTTGCCCTTCTCGATGATTTCCTTGATTTGATTCAGGAAAAGCGTGGTTTTCACTTCCGATACGTCGGCAAACGACGGCACCTGCTCCAGTTTAATCTGGGCCTTGGTGAAGCGCATGATGTCGCGCAGCTTGTAGATGTCGCGGCCGCTCACAAACGTGAAGGCTTTGCCCGACTTGCCGGCGCGGCCCGTGCGGCCAATGCGGTGCACGTAATATTCTTCGTCGGCCGGCAGGTCGTAGTTAAACACGGCCTCCACGTTGTCGACGTCGATGCCACGGGCGGCTACGTCGGTAGCTACCAACACCTCGATGGTCGACTTGCGGAATTTGTCCAGCGTGTTCTGGCGCTGCTGCTGGCCCATGTCGCCGTGCAGGCCTTCGGCGAAATAGCCTTTGGCTTGCAGGTCGGACACGATTTCGTCCACCATGCGCTTCGTGTTGGCGAAAACGATGGTCGACTTCAGGTTGTACATGTCGAGGATGCGGGTCAGCACGTCCTTTTTCTGGGGGCCGCGCACCTCAAAGTAGCTCTGCTCGATGTTAGTCACCGTCATCGTCTGGTGGTTCACCTTCACTACCTGCGGGTCGCGCTGGTACTTTTTGGTGAGCTCCATGATGGGCTTGCTCATCGTGGCCGAGAAGAACACCGTCTGGCGCTCCTTCGGCATCTTGCTCAGAATGAACTCGATGTCGTCGCGGAAGCCCATGTCGAGCATTTCGTCGGCTTCATCAAGGATGATTTTGGTGGTGTTCTCCAGCTTCAGGGTGCCACGCTCAATGTGGTCCATGATGCGGCCAGGCGTGCCGATGACAATCTGCACGCCGCGCTCCAGGGCGCGGAGCTGACGGTCGTAGGGGCTGCCACCGTAAATGGGCACCACCATCAGGCCGCGCTTGTATTTGCCCAGTTTCTGGATTTCGCCCGATACCTGCACCGCAAGCTCGCGGGTGGGGCACAACACCAATACCTGCACGTCCTTGCTCTCCGTATCGATGTTGTCGATGGCGGGAATGGAGAAAGCGGCGGTTTTGCCAGTGCCCGTTTGGGCCTGGCCGATAACGTCGCGGCCAGCGAGCAGGGCCGGAATAGCGGCGGCCTGAATGGCCGAAGCTTCTTCGTAGCCCATCTCTGTGATGGCGCGTTGTACTTCTTCGGATAGGTTTAGCTCGTCAAAACGAACTACAATTTTTTCAGCTTCCATGAATGTGGAAATAGTTGGGGGTAAGAGACTCGCTCCGAAAACAGCCGTACTCAGCGACGTTTCCCCTCCTTCTACCTTGTCACAATCAGGCGGGAAAAACAACCAAAAAACTATGCGGCCAATGCCTTATGCCTCTATTAGGCTTGCGCGGACTTAGGGCCGTCCTCAAATGCGGGTGCAAAGGTAAGGATTCTAAACCGCAATAGCTAGGGGGTTCGGGAAATGAATTTCGGGAGCGGGTCAGCACGCACGTATCAGTGCAGGGTGCTGACTTGAATCAAGCCTATTGACGAGGAAATAATTCCATGGCTTTATATGGTTCCAAGCGCCGGTACGCTGGGGGGTGTTGCTCAGCCCTTGCAAAACGTCACTTTCTGATTCTGAACGCACTTTCTGATTGTGGCCGAAGGCAGTGAGCACAAAAAAAGCCCACCAAAGGTGGGCTTTCTTATTACAAAGTCAGGGCAGGACTAAACCAGCGATACTTTTACAGCGTTCGGGCCTTTTTTGCCTTGGGCTACTTCAAATTGAACTTTGTCGTTTTCGCGAATCGAGCTTACTTGCAGGTCGCTGATGTGAACGAAAATGTCTTCGCCAGTTTCGTCGTTTTTGATGAAACCAAAGCCTTTGGTCTCATTAAAGAATTTTACCGTTCCGGTGGGCATGGTGGTTGTGTTGTGGTTTCGCTAAGCTTTTGGGCCACCGTGGCTTGGTTTCTTAGGTTGCGTCAAAGATAGGCAGAAATTCCAAATGACCAAGTCTATAGCTACTTTTTTCAGTTGGTGCCGACCTTTGCTCCACCCTCCCCTTTCTAATAAACATGTCTGACGTCCCGGCCAACACTTTTTCCCACGAATTTCAGGTTGCCGAAAGTGCCATTGACGCGCTGGGCCACGCCAACAACGTGGAATACGTGCGCTGGGTGCAGGACATCGCCGGGGCGCATTGGGACGCCATTTGTCCGGTAGAGGCACGCGAGCGGTTCATTTGGGTGGTGCGCGAGCACCGTATCCGCTACAAGCAGTCGGCTTACTTGGGCGAAACCTTACGCGCCACCACTTGGGTTGGCGAAACGAGTGGGGCCACTTCGCTGCGCTTTACTCGGCTGACCCGCGTGAGCGACGACGTGCTGCTGTGCGAGGCCGAAACGACTTGGGTGCTGCTCGACCCCAAAAGCGGGCGGCCCGTGCGCGTGACGCCAGAAATGGTGGAGTGGCTGAAACCTTGAGAAATTCAGCCAACAACTAATTCACGCGCTTTCCCAACTTCGCAAACATCAGCAATTAAATCCCTAAAGGTTTTTACAGCACCCGTATCAATTCGCTTCACGCGCTCCCACTGCCAAAATAATTTTTCAAACCAATTCGGATTCAGTTTTCTGATTCGAGTTGTGGAGTATTTTAAATCATCAAGAACATTAGCACCCATTAATAAAATCTCCTCCATCATCGGGTCGAAGTGGTTCACCAGATAGGGCTCAATCATTGAAGAAGGACGCAAATCCAATACATTAACTCCTTTTTTCGACAGATTTCTTTTAAAGCCGAGAAACACTGATGCGGTCAGACACTCCTGTCCCAGAGGCTTTTGCATTGGATAAGTCACTTTAGACGCTTCGGTTGCTATCATGCGGCAAACATCCATGATTGTTCTGACGCCATCAGGCTCAAAGCACTTCTCCCACTCGCTTTTCGAAACGTTTATTCTGAACCGTTTATTCAGGTAGATTGATAACTCTTCCCATTCTAATAAATCTCTTGCATCCCTCCATTCCCAAATAAGAGAATTGGGAGTAAGCTCGTAAGTAGCATCAGCCATCGGGTCTAAAGGACTACATAGCCGGTGTTCCTCCTTAAACATATTAAAAAATTCAATTGCGGCATACCTAGAGCTGTTTTCCATTTATTCTGAGGTTGTTGAAATTCTTACTTCCCAAACATACATGCCTCCCTCTTTTCGCATATATTCCTCTTCGGCCGGCTCGGGCAAAACGTATCAGCTCACCAAAGAATACTTGCTGCTGGCGTTGGGCTCCGACGACCCCGTGTATTTCAAGCGCGTGCTGGCCATCACCTTCACCAACGACGCCGCCGGAGAAATGAAGGAGCGAATTGTGGGGGCCTTGCGGCGGTTTGCCTACCCCGTAGCGGGTGCCCCAGCAGATGGACTACTGGGCGAAGTGGCGGCGGAATTGAAGCTAGCGCCGACGGAAGTGCAGCGGCGGGCAGCGGCCACTTTTCGGCTGGTGCTGTACCACTACGCCGATTTTGCGGTGAGCACCATCGACTCGTTTGTGCAACGGATTGTGACGGCATTTACCCGGGAACTGGGCCTGCCGGCCACGTTTGAGGTGGAGCTGGACACGGACGCCGTGTTGCAAAGCGCCGTGGCCGCGCTGCTTGATAAGGTGAACCGCGACCCCAACAGCAAGCTGCTCTCGCAAACGCTGGCGGAATACGCGCTGGG
>DASVTG010000048.1:0-2467 GCA_036387695.1 Hymenobacter sp.
CCGCCCGCCAAATAGAACCGGAAAGGAATTGTTGAGCTATTGTTACGGTCGAGAATATCTTTTGTTGAGGAATAATACAACAAGTGTTAAACAAATTAGCATTATTATGGCCTCTATTTCATTCTGAATCAGATGGCGAGGGGGTGATATGGCCGTGTTTTATATTTTCAGGAAGGGCCTTGTACCCGATGCGGCGGCCACCCTGCGTAAAAAAGTGCGCGCAAAGTCGCCTTCGGGCCGGCTGCCCGCTGGTGCTCGCCGTAGAAGCAGCAGGGCGCATTTCCGCTCCGCTGTAATTATGTTGTTTCCTTTCGTCGAAGAGTTTTTTCGCAATCCGTCCGCGGTTGGGTCGTTGGTGCCCAGCTCCCGGGAGCTTACGGACAAAGTGATGGCGCCCATCGACTTTGCCACCGCCCGCTGCATCGTGGAGTACGGCCCGGGCACGGGCGTTTTCACCGACCTCATCATTCGGCGGCGCGGGGCCGGAACCGTGGTGGTGCTGGTGGAAGTAAACGAGCGGTTTTGCGCGTTGCTGAAGGAGCGGTACGCGGGCCAGCCCAACGTGCACGTGGTGCTAGGCTCCGCCGATGAAACGGTGCAGCACCTGCAAGCGGTAAACGCGCCGCCCGCCGACTACGTGGTGTGCGGCTTGCCGTTTACGTCGCTGCCCTTGCGCCAGGGCTGGCGCATTCTGGAACACACGCGCCAAGTGCTCTGGCCCGATGGCAAGCTGATTCTTTTTCAGTACTCGCTGCAAAACACCAAGCTGTTCGAGCGCTTCTTTCAGCTCCTCAACCAAACCCACGTGCTGCTGAACCTGCCGCCCGCCTACGTGCTGACCTACGCGCCCAAGAGCGAAGCCCCGATGCCCGACGAGGGCTAAGACAGCGCCTGCGGTGGCGGCGAGCCCGTGCCGGCCGGCCGGGACTTGTCCTGCGGCAAGGGCACAAATTCGGCGTTGTCGTTCGGTGGCAGCGCAATGCGGCCGGCTTGCCAGTCGGCCTTGGCCTGCTCGATGCGCTCGCGGCGCGACGACACAAAATTCCACCAAATGAACCGCTCGCCCAGCGGCTCGCCGCCCAGCAGCATCAGCGTGCTCGTTTCGGGGGCCACCAACACGGGGTCCTGGCCGGGCCTGAACACCAGCAGCTGGCCCGCCGTGTAGCGCCGGCCGCCCACTTCCACGCTGCCCTTGGCCACGTAGGCCCCGCGTTCGGGGTAGCCGCGGGGCAGGCCAAAGCGGGCGCCCGCTTGCAGCACCACGTGCAGGTAAAACAGCGGTGAGTGCGTTTTTACGTCGTTTTTCAGCCCGAAAGCATCGCCGGCAATCAGGCGCATCCACACGCCGTTGTCGGTAAAAACGGGCAACTCCTGCGGCTGGTAGTTGGCGAAGGCGGGGGCGGCTTCCTCGTCTTTTTCGGGCAGCGCCACCCAGGTCTGTATCATCTCCAGGGCGCCGCCGGCCAGCGCGGCTGGGTCCTCGAACCGCTCGGAATGGGCAATGCCGGCGCCGGCCGTCATCCAGTTCACCTCGCCGGGGCGGATGATTTGCTGCACGCCCAGGCTGTCGCGGTGCGTGACTTGCCCACCAAACAAGTAGCTCACGGTGCTCAGCCCAATGTGGGGGTGGGGCAGCACGTCCAGGTTGGAAAGCTGCGCGGGCGCCACGCCCACCGGGCCGGCGTGGTCCATGAAAATGAACGGGCCCAGCATGCGCCGCAGGCGGTAGGGGAGGATGCGCTTCACGTCGAACCCCGGCGCCAGGGCAGCCGGGCGGGCATCGATTACTAAGTCAAGCATGAGCAGGTAGCGGGATGATTTTGCCCTCAGCGCAGCACTTCAAACCAGCCTTTGTAGGTGGTGCCGTCGGCGAGTTGGCAGAGGTAGTAGTACACGCCCGCGGCCGCTTCGGCGCCGCCGAAGGTGTTGCGGTAGTCGGCCGACCGGTACACTTGGCGCCCCCAGCGGTTGTAAATGGTCAGCGCCGTGTTGGGGTGCTGCTCCACGTTTTCGATTTTGAACACGTCGTTCTGGCGGTCCCCGTTGGGCGTCATCACGTTGTAGAAGTACAGGCACGTGTTGTCCTGGTTGATGCGGAGGGTGGTGCTGCACGGGGCCAGGGCCGCGTTGGTGGCTTGCAGCGTGGCCACGGAACCGGGAAAGATGTCCACCCGCACGGTGCTGCTGCCCTGTCCGCTCACGATGGTGCCGCCGCTCAAGGTCCACTGGTACGGCGTTGCAGGCCCTTCGATGGTGTAGCTCAACCCGGTGCTGGCCTTGCGGCAGTAGGTGGTGGGCCCCGTAATGTCCGGTCCGGGCCGCACGGCCACGCGGCGCGAAACCGAGTCGGTGGGGCAGCCCGCCGCCGATACCCCGCGCACGGTGACCCGGCCCGGGCCCCCGCTGCCCCACTGCACCAGCACGGCGGCGCCGGTGGCCGGGCCCACCACCAGCCCGCCGCGCACGG
>DASVTG010000049.1:0-1583 GCA_036387695.1 Hymenobacter sp.
AGTACCCCGAATTACCAATTCGGCCCGGCAGCACGATGCTGTTCTACCGGGCCGAATTGGAAATTCGGGGTACTCGTGCTGGCAACCTCGGGGTACACCTATTACACCTCGTTGTTTTCGCGGGCGGCTTTGCGGGTGAGGGCGGTGAGGGGCGAGCGCGTGATGGCCGACTCGCTTTCCGAGCCCAGGCGGCGCACGTTGGCGGCGGCGCTCTCGCCGGTGGCGGGCAACGCGCGGTTCAGCCAGCTCAGGATGTCGGTGGTGGTGCCGGGCAGCACGCCGTGGAACGCCGACAGGAACTTGGCGGGCAGCGAGAGGATGATTTCCCCGTCGCCGCGGCGGCAGGCGTTCCAGATTTGGCGGGCGGCCTGCTCGGCACTCAGCGTGAAGCCGGGCAGGGAGTCGGCAACGCTGAACCAGGCAAACTCTTTTTTGTGCTGGCCCTTTACCATGGCGTGGCCGGGGCTGCCGGTGCGCAGCAAGCCGGGGCACACGGTGGTCACCGCAATGCCGTGCTGCCGCAGCTCGGCCCGGAAGCCTTCGGACAAGCCCACGAGGGCAAATTTGCTGGCGCTGTACGGCGCCATGTGCGGCAGCGCCACCTTGCCGCCCAAGGAAGAAATGTTGACGATGCGGCCCGCCGCCCGCTGCCGCATGCTGGGCAGCACAGCCTGCATGGCGTGGAAGGGCGCCCAGAAGTGAATGGCCATGGTATCCTCGTAGTCGCGGGTGTCCATGTTGTCCAGCGGGCCGCCCACGATGATGCCGGCGTTGTTGATGAGCACATCAATGGGCCCGAGGCGGGTTTCCACCTCGGCCACCATGCTGCGCACTTCGGTTTCGTTGGTGATGTCGCGGGCCAGGGCGAGCACGTCGGCTTCGGCGGCGCCGGCCATGAGCAAGTCCTGGCGGGCGCGGGCCAGCTCGGCCTCGTCGCGGGCGCAAATGGCCACCCGGGCGCCTTCGGCCACGGCCTGGCGGGCCAGCACCAGGCCCAGCCCGCGCGAGCCGCCGGTGATGAGCACCACGCGCTGGTTCAGGTCGTAGGAGCCGCGGCGGTTCGACCACAGGGTGGCGGCGAGGGTGGCGGCGCCGAGGCCCGCGGCCAGCAACCAGTTTTTGTTGGGGCGCTTGTCGTGTTTCATGGTGGTTTGTATGGCAAAAGGGGCCGAAAGGTTGCGCAGAGCGGAGCAGCGGCCCGTTTTTTCGGCAGGCTCTGGCACGAAACATGGTTGGCAGCGTGTTTGGGGCGCTACTGGCCGGGTTTTCATCCGATATTTACCCCGCCCCGGCGCCTTTCTTTTCCGTCGTAGTAAATCACCGCCCCATGAAATTGTTATTGCTCTCCGCGATGCTGGCCCTGGCCACCGCACCGGCCGCGTTGGCGCAGTCGCCGGCCACGGTCAAAACCAAGGTGAAGCCCGCCGGCCAGGCCAGCGTGAAAACCAAAGCCAAGCCGGCCGCAGCAGCCGCCGAACCGGCCGACTTGCCCACGGCCCCCGCCGCTGTGGTCGACCCCAAGGCCAACGCCCTCACCGCCAACATGCAGCAAAACCTGGGCCTCTCGCCCCAGCAAACCGAAA
>DASVTG010000050.1:0-3556 GCA_036387695.1 Hymenobacter sp.
CAACTGACCGAAGTGACCGTGACCGGCGCCAAAAGCATGAACCAGCGCCCCACCAGCGTGGGCAAAATGCCCATCGCGCCGCTGGACAACCCGCAGAGTAGCATCACCATTGAGCGGGAAGTACTCGAGCAGCAGCAAGCCCTGCGCGTGAGCGACGTGCTGGCCAACGTGGCCGGCGTGTACGTGATGGGCGCCACGGGCGGCACCCAGGAGGAAATTGCCAGCCGCGGCTTCGCCTACAACAGCAACAACACCTTCAAAAACGGCGTCCGCTACAACAACGCCGTGATGCCGGAAGTCAGCTCCCTGGAGCGCATGGAAGTGCTGAAGGGCAGCGCCGCCATCCTCTACGGCAACGTGGCCGCCGGCGGCGTGCTGAACCTCGTGACCAAAAAGCCCCAGTTTCAGCAGGGCGGCTCGGTGGGGCTGCGGGTGGGCAGTTTCGGGTTTGTGAAGCCGCAGTTTGACGTGTACGGCGCCGTGGCCGGCAGCGACAAAGTGGCCTACCGCCTGAACGGCACCTACGAGCGCGGCGACAGCTACCGCGACGGCGTGAAATCGAACCGCGTGTACGTGAACCCCTCGGTGCTGTTCCGCCTCACGCCCAAGACCGAGCTGCTCATTGAAGGCGACTACCTGCGCGACAACCGCACGCCCGACTTCGGCATCGGGGCCGTGGACTATCAGATTCAGGACTCGCGCACCCGGTTCCTGAATACGGCCGACGCCAGCAACGCCAGCACCCAAACCAGCGCCACCGCCACCCTCACCACCCGCCTGAAC
Organism: Hymenobacter sp.; assembly: GCA_036387695.1. GTDB lineage: Bacteria > Bacteroidota > Bacteroidia > Cytophagales > Hymenobacteraceae > Hymenobacter. Next base: position 784 of record DASVTG010000050.1, read on the forward strand.
GACACCTGGCAGCTGCGCGCCGTGGGTGCCTTCCAGCGCTACGACAACGAGCTGAAGAGCGCCGCCCGGCCCACGGCCAACGTCATCCGGCCCGGCCGCAACTACGGCAACTGGCTCCGCAACCTGCAGCGCAGCGAAACGGCCGAGAACTACTACATCGCCCAACTCGACCTGACCGGCAAGTTCCAGACCGGCCGCGTGGGCCACACCGTGCTGGTGGGCGCCGATGCCGACCAGTACAACACCAATGCCCTGAGCTACTTCGCTCAGGCTTATGATTCGCTGAACGTGCTGGACCCCAGCCGCAAGCTGGGCACGCCGCGCAACCGCGTGAGCGGCTACAACGACCTGCGCTACAACACCCGCACCCTGGGCAATACCCGCCGCGCCGGCTTCTACGCCCAGGACCTCATCAGCCTGCTCGACAACGTGAAGCTGCTGGCCGGCGTGCGCTGGAGCTACCAGGAGACGCCCAGCGACGTGTACAACTACCGCACCCCGGTGGTAGATGCCAACAACAAGGCCGTGCTCGATGCCGCCGGCCAGCCGCTGCTGACGACGAGCGTGCGCGAAAACCGCCGCTATGACAACGCCTTTTCGCCGCGCCTGGGCCTGGTGTACCAGCCCATCAAAACCACGGCTATTTTCGCTTCCTACTCCAATTCCTTCGCGCCCAATACCGGCATCGACACGCAGGGCCAGAACCTGGCGCCCTCGCTGATTGACCAGTACGAAGTAGGCATTAAAAACGACCTGTTCAAGGGCGCGGTTTCGGCCAACGTCACGGCGTACCGCATCGTGAACAGCAACCAGTCGCAGACGGTACTGCAGTACCTGGGCGGCACCACGCTCAACCCCGCCTTCAACGCCAGCTACCCCACCGCTCAGGAGCTGGCCGGCGAGGTCACCAGCAAAGGCGTGGAAGTGGACGTGCAGACCCGGCCCTACCAGGGCCTGTCGCTCATCACCGGCTACAGCTACAACCAGACTACCTACACCCGCAGCAACCTCTACGCCGTGGGCAGCCGCTTGCGCTATAACCCTGCCCACACCGCCAACCTGAGCTTGTTTTACACGTTTGGCAACGCGTTTGGCGATAATGCCTTTCTGCGAGGCCTGACCGCGGGCGTAACCAGCTACTACGTGGGCGACCGGCTGGCCGGCCGCAACCCGCGTCAGCAGTACGACCGCCAGGGCAACCTGCTAGTCGATACCAACAAGTACATCGCCGCGCCCAACTACTTCTTGTTCGATGCCTCGCTGGGCTACGCCTACGAGCGGTTCTCGGTGCGCTTCAAAATGGCCAACCTCCTCAACGAGCTCAGCTACAACCTGCACGACGACAACAGCGTGAACCCCATCGCGCCCCGCTCGTTCTCGGCCACGCTGGGCTACAAGCTATAGTCTTCACTTCGTGAATAACTAGCCGCAACATCTACTTCTTAACCCGCCGGGTGGCTTGCCGCCCGACGGGTTATTTGCTGCCACGCCTGCCTCGTTTTTATGAAAGCTTTCATCCGCAACATTCACTTGTACCTGGGCCTGGCTTCGGGGCTGATTATCGTCTTCGTGTGCCTGACCGGTACCATCCTCGTATTCGAGAAGGAAATTGAGCAGACCTGGCACCCGGAGCGGTATTTCGTGGAGCCCGCCGCCGCGCCGCGCCTGTCGCTGGCGCAGCTCGCCGAGGGCGTCCGCGCCTATAAGCCCAAGGCCAAAATCACCGGCTGGAAAGTATACGCCGACCCCGCTCGCACCGTGGAAGTAAGCCTCGCCGGCGCCCCCGGCGGCAAGGAAGGCGGCCCCAAAGGCGAACGCACCGGCAACGGCAAAGCCAAAGCGGACGGCGCCGCGCAACCGGCCGCTGGCCGTGGGCCCGCCGCCGGCAAGCCCGGCGGGGGCGGCCCCGGCAAAGGCAAGGGCAAAGGCGACGGCGGCCCCCGGCTCTACGTGAACCCCTACACGGCCGCCGTGCTGGGCGAAATCAACCCGCGCGACACTTTTTTCCACACCGTGGAGCAGCTGCACCGCGGGCTGGTGGCCGGCCCCATTGGCAAGCTGGTGATGGGCATCAGCGCGTCCATGTTTGTGTTCATCCTCGGTACCGGCTTGGTGCTGTGGTGGCCGGCCACGCGCAAAGCCATGAGCCAGCGCCTGCAGGTGAAGTGGGGGAGTAGCTGGAAGCGCCTCAACCACGACTTTCACATCGTGCTGGGCTTTTACGCCTCCCTGTTTCTGCTGGTGTTTGCCCTGACGGGCGTGGGCATGTCTTTCGAGTGGGTAACCCAGGGCATCAACAAGCTCACCAACTCCCCCATGAAGCGGCCCGAGCCGCCCGTGTCGGCGGCCCCGGCGGCCGGCGCCACCGCTTTTGCGCCCGATGCCGCCTTGGCCCTGGCCCGCCAGCAAGCCCCCAACGCGGAGAACTATTCCCTGCAAATGCCCAAGGAGCCCACGGGCAGCATTCGCGTGGCCGTGTTGCGTCCCGGTGCCATCACCGAAAACGCCACCGATGAAGTGTTTCTGGACCAGTATTCCGGCCAGGTTATCAGCGGCCAAACCTACGAGCAGCGCCCCCTGGGCCAGCGCATTCGCGGGCTGTTCAAGCCGGTGCACACCGGCGCCATTTTCGGCTGGCCCACCAAAATACTGGCCTTGATAATCAGCTTGCTCGGCGCCACTTTCCCCGTGACCGGCACCATCCTGTGGCTGAACCGCATTCGCAAAAACCGCAAGAAGCAGCGCCAACTGCAAGCCGTCTAGCGCTGTAGAG
>DASVTG010000051.1:0-4215 GCA_036387695.1 Hymenobacter sp.
TATGTGATTATTATGTATAAAAGCAGTGTTTACAGCACGATAAAGGCCATTTCTTATGTGACGGCTATGTGATTTAACCTGTCTAGCAGGCAGCCTAACTACTGCGCCGTTACGTCCGCAAACTCGTAGGTCCGGGCCACATCCAGCGGCTTGCCGTCGGCTTCGGCGTAGGGATACACGAAATAGTTGAGCGGTGCGCCGGCTTGTTTGGGAGCCAGCTCCACGTCGCGGCCGCGGGTGAATTCCACGCGGTTTTCGTCGTGCGCGCCGAAGAAGTAGTTCCGCTTGTCGGGGTTCTTGGCCGCCTCCGACGCATCCACGGGCACCCAGCCGGTTTCGGGGGTGTAGAACTCGGCCCAGCAATGGTAGCCTTTGATTTCACCCTTGCCACGCTCGGTGGGCAGCGGCAGGCCGATGCTAAACCGGGCCGGAATGCCCAGCGAGCGGCAGTAGCCGATGACGATGGCGTGGAAGTCGGTGCAGTTGCCGCGGCGGGCGTCGCAGGCGTAGTAAATGTCGCCGCGGCCCCAGCCCTGGCCGGTTTTGTCGTAGGTCACGGTGCTCACCACGTGCTCGTAGATGGCGCGGGCTTTTTCCAGGTCGGTTTTGGCGTTGGCTTTGGCCACCACTTCCTGGGCTTGCTGCTTGATTTTGGGGTCGAGCGGCACCAGGCGGTCGGGCATGAGCCAGCGGGCCATGTTGGGGTCCGCCTTTTCTTTTTTGGCGGGCTTGGCGGCGGTAGCTGGGCCGTTGGCGCTCAGGTTGAGGTGTTCGCGGCGCGTAATTTGGGCCGTGAGCTTCACCACCAGCGGAGCCGTGAACGCGGCGGCCGGCTCGTACCTGGCAAGGTGCAAGTGCAGCATCTGGTTGCCGAAAGTGCCTTCTTCGATTTTGTACGGTACCGACGACTCGATTTTGAGGTCGCGCACGTCCTGCGAGGCGTCGGAGTGCGGCACGGGCAGCCACACGTCGAGGGTTTTGGTGCCGACGGGCGCTACGGGCACGGTGGCCGTGCTGGTGAGCACGAAAGTGCGGCTGCGGGGAGCAGCCGGCTTGGGCACCGGGGCGCTAAAGCTGGGCAACAACGCGCAAGCGCCCAGCAGCCCAGCCCAAACGGCCGAGCGGTTCAATAAGGAAGTTTTCACGACAACGGGGCAACAAGTCGCTGCTGGCGGGCGTCGGCCAAGCGGGATTGCAGCACGAAAATGCTCCAACTCAACGGCCAAGGCTACGTGAGCCATGCCCGTTGACGTGACGCCGCGAGGGCGCCCGCCAGTCAGGGCCAACCAGACCCCAGCAGTACCCAAAGGTACGACCCGCCGCGCCGTGGCTAACTTCGGCGCCCATTAGTCAACTCATGAAAGCGACTGGTCTGCCGGTTCTTGCCCTGGCCTCGTTTCCGCAGGCGCAGGCCCCGCAGCCGTACTACTGCGAGCGGCTGGAGACGCACGTCGTTCGGTTTCCGCACGTGAACCTGCCGCATGCCCACAATTTTTATTTGCTGCTCTACATCACTGCGGGCACCGGCACGCACACCGTGGATTTGGTGACCTATGAGCTGCGCCCGGGCAGCCTGTTTTTCCTGGCGCCGGGGCAGGTGCACCACTGGCAGCTCGGGGCTGACGCGCGGGGCTTCGTGGTGTTTTTCGACACCGACTTCTACCTCTTTCGCTACCCCGGCGAAGGCCTCTACTCCTACCCTTTTTTCAACAGCTCCCATTCGCCAGTGCTGTATCTGGAGCCGGAGGAAACCGCAATCAGCCCTCTTTTCCAACAGCTATTTGCCGAATACGCCACGCCGCACGCCAATCAGGCCGAGGTTTTCCGCAGCTACCTGCACCTGTGCCTGGAGTTGGCCGCGCGCCACTACCCGGCCCAGCCTACCGCCGAGGCCAACCTCGCACACCAGCAAATCCGGCAGTTTGGCGCCCTGCTCAACCAGCACTACCGCACCAAGCGCAGCGTGAGCGACTACGCGGAGTTGCTGCACCTCAGCGCCAACCACCTGAATGCCTTGTGCCGCCGAGTGCTCAACAAAACCGCGAGCACGCTCATCCACGAGCGGGTGGTGGTGGAAGCGCAACGCCTGCTCAGCCACTCAGCCCTGGGCGTGGCGCAAGTGGCCTACGAGCTTGGTTTTGAGGACGCCTCGTATTTCGTGCGCTACTTCCGCAAGTACGCGGGCACCACGCCCGAGGCATTCCGGCAGCAGCGTTGATTTGTCCTGCAAGTGCCTGAATGCGGGCTGTGCGCGCGGGTGAGGGCGCCGGTAATTTTGTGTCGAAAACAGCAAGCCTTGGCACTAAGCGCTGCTGTAGTGTGCGGCGGCTCGGTTTTGCCGTATACAAGTATACCCTCCCCCCAATTTCTTTGGTTATGGCTACTTCCTCCGATTCCACTACCGCGGCGATGCTGGGCCTGCGCTGCCCGCGTTGCCACCAAGGCAAGCTTTACAGCTACTCAGCCCTCAACGTGACCAAGTTTGCCCGCATGCCTGCCCAGTGCGATGTGTGCGGGCAGTCCTTCGAGCCCGAGCCGGGCTTCTACTTCGGTTCCATGTACGTCACGTTCGCCTTCAACGTGGCCACGATGGCGGTGGTCGGCGTGCTGCTATACAACTTTTTTGGCAACCCCGACACCTGGGTTTACGTGCTCGCGGTGACCGTAGTGGCCTTGCTTACGGCGCCGCTGGTGCTGCGGTATTCGCGGGCCATTTGGCTGTATTCCTTCGGCGGCACGCACTACGACCCCAAGTATCGAGGCCGTGGCATGGCTTCTGAGGCTGCTTAATGCAGCCACCCTTGAGGACTCGTCATTCCATCGTTCTAGAAAGTAAAAAGCCCCGGCCATTAAAAATGGCCGGGGCTTTTCATGTTGCCAATGGGTTTTAGTCGCTACCGCAGCACCTGCGCCCGCCACACGTTGTTGTTCGGGTTGGCGTCGGGCAGCAGCTTGGTGGCGTTGAGGCGCACGAGCGTGAGCGGCGTGGTGGAATTGTAGCGGAACGTCCAGGTGCCGCCGCGCTGCCAGATTTCCACCGGGAGCTTCACGCGCGACTTTTTGCCGTTGGTTTCCGTCACTTCGGCCGTAACGGGCATGGCGGCCTGGCCTTTGTTTTCGATGGTGATGAGGGCGCCCTGGGCGGGGTCCTGGTTGACGTAGGTGACGGTGGTCACGGCCTGGTCCAGCGTCCAGTTGTTGTACACCCACTCCTTCCAAAACCAGCTCAAATCTTCGCCGCTGGCTTCGTTCATCGTCCGGAAAAAGTCTTTTGGCTGCGGGTGCTTGAAGGCCCAGCGCCGGATGTAGGTGCGAAAAGCGTAGTCGAACCGCTCCGGCCCCAGCACTTCCTCCCGCAGCAAAAACAAGCCGTAGCCCATCTTGCTATAAGCCGCGAAGCCCAGGAACTGGGGCTGCGTCACATCGGGCACGGTGAAGGGCGGGTCGACGATGGGAGCGGCAATGGCCCGCGTCAGGCCCTGCACCAAGCTCATGGTGTCGTTCAGTTGCTTGGCGTATTCGCCGTTGTTAAAATTCTTGGAAGACAGCATGTTGATGAAGGTGTTGAAGCCCTCGTCCATCCACGGGTACTTGCGCTCGTTCGAGCCCACAATCATCGGAAACCAGTTGTGGCCAAACTCGTGGTCCGTCACGCTATATAGGCTGGCCTTGCGCGCCTTGGACCCGCAAAACACGATGCCCGGGTACTCCATGCCGCCCACCACGCCGGCCACGTTGGTGGCCACCGGGTAGGTGTATTCGTACCACTGCTTCGAGTTGTATTCGATGCTTTTCTTCACGTACTCCGTCGAGCGGTTCCAGGCGGTGTCCTGCGCCACTTCCACGGGGTACAGCGACATGGCCAGCGACTTGCGCCCGCTGGGCAGGTTCATTTTGGCGGCGTCCCAGACAAAGGCCGACGACGCCGCCCAGGCCACGTCGCGGGCCCGCTGGCAGCGGAAGTGCCAGGTGAGGCGGCCGTTTTTGCCGGCCGGGCGGGAGTTGGCCTGCGTCACTTCGTCGGCGGAGCGCACCAGCACGGTTTTGTCGGAGCCGGCGGCTTTGGCCAGGCGGCTTTGCTGGGCGCTGGTCAGCACCTCGCCGGGGTTTACCAGCTCGCCCGAGCCGCCCACGAGGTAGTTGGCCGGCACGTTCACGGTATAGTCGAAGTTGCCGTACTCCAGGTAAAACTCGGCCACCATGTAAGGCAGCGTG
>DASVTG010000052.1:0-3079 GCA_036387695.1 Hymenobacter sp.
TCTGCCTGCCGGATGGCTTTCTTGATGGCATCAACTGTTTTGTCGATGTTCGACACGATGCCCCGCACGACGCCTTCCGACACCGCCTTGCCCATGCCTAGGATTTCGAGTTTGCCAAACTCGTTTTTCCGCCCCACCAGGGCGCAAATTTTTGTGGTGCCGATATCGAGGCCGACTACAATCTTATCGTTTTGCATGGGTAGAGACAGGCGAGAGAGAGTGATAATTTAGTTGCAAGAGGTTGTCAATCATAAACGCCCAAGCGGGCGTTGCAGGTGGGATGCTATTATTCGCAAATGATCTGGTCCTTGAATTCTACATTGACACGGTGGTACGTGTCCCAACCCAGGGCCGGCGGAATTTGCCGGTAAAATACCATTAGTTTCGCGAATTTTTCTGAAATATTATCTGGAAAACCAAATTCTACGCGTTGGTCACCCACTTGCTGGGTGAAGGAAACCTTACCGTTGGGCCCAATAAATACCTCCGCTACCTGAGCCCGCCAGAAAGGATGCTCGTCAATATAGCGAAGAAAATCAAGGTAATGATGCCCCGTTGAATCCCGAAAAAATCCAGCCTGCAACGGCGTGCCGCCCACGCGGGAAATGGGTACTACGCGGGCCGTGAACAAAGGCGAGAGCGGCAACTGCTGCCCCTCCCTATCAAGGTAACTGTCGAGGCGGGTGTCGCCGTGGATCAGGCGGGCAATGGGGCGGTTCTGACGCACGTCGGCGTGCAGGTTGCCAGCTAGGTCGCGGTACACTTGCGCGTCCTTTACGAAGCTATGCGCCCGCAGACGAGCTTCCAAAGCTTTCAGGTTCAGCTCATCTGATCCGAGGCCTTCCAGGGGCTGCTTGCCGTTGCGGGTCAGCAACGCCGTCACTTCCTGCTCGCTGATAAAGTAGTTGTTGAACTCGTTGCTGATGGTTACGATAACGTTGCCCACGGGACGGCTAGCCTGCCGGACTCCGGCAAACACCGCCAGGCCGGTGAGCAGCAGCAGGCACACCGTAGCGAAAATCAGATTGTTGGCTTTACGCTTCAGCTTCATTCCATCGTTCAGTTAAGATAGTTCTTAAATGTGGTACCAATTGGTCGATATCTCCCGCCCCGACGGTAGCCAGCACGTCAAAATCAGTGTCGACTTTGGCCGCGGCCAGCACTTGCTCTTTGGTTTGTAATGTTTTGCGCGGAGCCGTTATTTGGGAGAGTATCAACTCGGACGTGACCCCCGCAATGGGCAGCTCACGTGCCGGGTAGATGTCCAGCATCACCACATCATCGGCCAGGCTCAGGCTTTCGGCAAAGCCGGGGGCGAAGTCGCGGGTGCGGGTAAACAGGTGGGGCTGAAATACAACGCGCAGGCGCTGCTCGGGGTAGAGAGCCCGCAGAGAACGTAAGAAAGCCTCGATTTCGCGCGGATGGTGAGCATAGTCGTCCACGTATACTTTCCGGCCCGCTGTTACGATAAACTCAAAGCGACGTTTCACGCCGCGGTAGGCGGCCACCGCCGTTCGGAGCTTATCTTCCTGAACGCCTTCCAGTTGAGCTACGCAAGCCGCCGCTAACATATTTTCGACATTGTGGTAGCCGGGCACCGCCAGCTCCAGTCCTTCGGCACTACCAAATGGCCCGTGCAAGTCGAAGCGAAACTGATGGCCTTGCGCCGTGATATTGGCGGCGTATAAGTCGGCGGCCTGCCCGGCTTCCAGACCGTAGCGCACGACTCGTACCCCGGCGGGCACCGCATCCGCCAAGCTAGGTTCGGCGGTGTAATTGAGCAGCAGCAGGCCGCCGGGCTTGATCTGCCCCACAAACTGCTTAAATGACTCTACCAGCGCTTCTTTATCGCCGTAGATGTCGAGGTGGTCAGCATCGGTGCTGGTCACGATGGCCACGTCGGGAAAAAGCGTGAGGAAGCTGCGGTCGTACTCGTCGGCCTCCACGACCACTGTATTTCGTTTTTCGTTGTTCGTTTTTTGTTGTTCGGCTTCTCGTTGTTCGTTGCTGGTTTCTGGCTCTTGAAGCTCACTGCCCGGAGCTTGCAGCTTGTAGCTTGCGGCTTGCAGCTTATAGCTTAGCAGCAGGTTAGAACCTAGGTTCACGGCGATGCCGCCCAGGAACGCCGAGCAGTCAACGCCGGCGTGGTGGAGCAGGTGGGCGACCATGGAGGAGGTTGTGGTTTTGCCGTGGGTGCCGGCCACGGCGATGGTGCGCTGCCCGGCCGTTAGCAGACCTAGCACCTGGCTGCGCTTGCGAATGTCGTAGCCGTTTTCGCGCAGCCAGGCCCATTCCTGATGGTTGGCGGGAATGGCGGGCGTGAGCACCACTAGCGTTTGCGCCCGATTGGTACGCACTTCCGTCGGAATGTGCTCAACCGCATCGGCGTAGTGCACGGCAATGCCTTCGGCGCTCAGGGCTTCCGTGAGCGGCGTGCAGGTTTTGTCGTAGCCGCTTACCTGGTGGCCGTTGGCTTGAAACCACCGCGCCAGCGCCGACATACCGATGCCGCCGATGCCCAGGAAGAAGACGTAAGGGAAAGCAGCTACCGAATTCATGAGCGGGCCGTCATCAAAGCGAGAAGTTCATCCACAATGGCAGTTGTGGCATTAGGGTGCGCGAGGCGGTGTACGTTTTGGCTGAGCTGCTGCTGTTTGGTTGAGTTGGCTAGTAGCGCCAGGGCTTCGTCGTAAAGTTTAGTAGGTGCTTCGGCATCGGTAACCAGGATGGCCGCCTCGCGCTGCACCAAGGCCAGGGCGTTTTTGGTTTGGTGATCTTCGGCCACATTGGGCGAGGGCACCAGAATGCTAGGCTTGCCCGTGAGGCAAAGCTCTGACACCGAAAGGGCACCGGCGCGGGACACCACCACATCGGCGGCGGCGTAAGCTAGGTCCATGCGCTGCACGAACTCCAGGGCTTTCAAACCCGCCTGCGCGTAAGCAGCGGCTTGTTGCTGCGCTTCGGGATAATACAATTTACCGGTTTGCCAGATAAGCTGCACGCCCGCTTCCCGCAAACGCGACAGCGCCGCGGCAGTAGCCTCATTCAACGTGCGCGCACCTAGGCTGCCACCGATGAC
>DASVTG010000053.1:0-11182 GCA_036387695.1 Hymenobacter sp.
GCTAACGGTCCTCCGCGGACCTCCGCGTTTTTCCTCGGCGAACCTCTGCGAGAAAGCTCGTCAGCAAGCCGATGGCGCAAGTCCTGAAGTTAAAAAACTGTAAAGCGGCTAAAAAATTCGATAAAGGAGCAAGTCGAACTCAGCATTTCACGCGTAGCGGCGCCCCTTCCACACCACTTCCCCGCCAAACACCCGGAAACCTATCAACGACACCGTCAGCAAAAGGGTGTACAACTCGAAGAGCGGCAGCAGCGCCCACCGCAGCGGCAGCCCGGCCCGGCGGTGCGCTGCGTGCGCCAGGGCGCCCTGCACCAGCATTTTAGCCACCCAAAAACCCATGGCTGGCCCAGGCCCCGCCAGCCACCCCACCCCCAGCAAGGCCGGCCAAAAACCGCTGAAAAACAAGAGCTCGAGCTTGAGGCGCAGCGGCAACGCTTCCACGCCGCGCAGCCAGCGGCGCCGTTGCTTGAGCAGCGCCGGCCAGCTGGGCATGGGCAGCGAGTCGGCTCGCACCGCCACATCAAACACCTGCCGGAAGCCGTAGCCCTGCGCCAACACGGCCTTGAACAAGGCAAAGTCTTCGGTCACGGAAAACGGCAGCGACTCGTAGCCGCCGGTGGCCTCGTAGGCGGCGCGGGTCACGAGCATGTTGTTGCCCATGGCCGTGACGGGCCGGCCCATGTCGCTCACCACCTGCACCATGCTCAGCGACAGCAGCCAATCGATGCCCTGCAGCTGGTGAAACAGGCGCGGCCCCCGCACCGCCGTGATGCCCGTGACCGTGCCCACGCCCGGCGCGGCCCGGGCCAGCAGCGCCGTAACCCAGGTGGCGGGCAGGCTGATGTCGGCGTCGGTGATGAAAAAAAACTCCGTGGTGGCCTGCCGGGCCAGGTGCGCCAGCACGTTGGCCTTGCCGCGGGCCTCCCCCATCGTGTCGGTGATGGAAACCACCCGAAACCGCCCCGCAAAACCCTGCATGGCCGCCCGCGCCACCGCCGCCGTTTGGTCGGTGCTGGCGTCGTCGCCCACCAGGACTTCCAGCAATTCGGGGGGGTAGTGCAGGGCCCGCAGGCTGGCCAGGCAGCGCGGCAAGGCGGCTTCTTCGTCGCGCGCCGCAATGAGGATGCTTACGCGCGGCAGCGGCGCGGGCGGCGCTCCGGGCCCAACCGCCCCGCGCCGGGTGGCGAAGCACCACGCGGCGTAGGCCATGCCCAGCAGCCACAGCACCAGGAAACCAAGCAGCAACGGTAGCGCCAAGCTGCTCACAGCGTTGCGAATTGAAAGCCCTGCTCCGCCAAATGCGCCAGCACCCGCGGCAGCACAAACCGCAAGCGGGCGCTGGCCTTGCGGCTGTCGTGAAACACCACCACGTCGCCCGCCCGAATAGCCGCCAGGGCGAAACGCAGGCAGTTTTCCGGGCTCAGGTCGGGGTCGTAGTCCCGCGTCAGCACCGACCACATGGCCACCCGGTACTCCGGGCGCAGGGCGCGCAGCAACGGCCAGGTGAGCCGGCCGTGCGGCGGGCGAAAAAGAAACGGCGGCGCGGACAACAACCGGCTCGTGCTCCCGGCCGCCTGCTGTAGCTGGGCCTGGCAGGACGCCACGTCCCGCAAATAATCGGGGCGCGAACTGGCCCAGGCGCTGCGGTGGTGCTGGGTGTGGTTGCCGAGCCGGTGCCCGGCGGCCAAGGCGGCGCGGGCAATTTCGGGGTAGCGGGCGAGATTGTCGCCGACGCAAAAAAACGTGCCCTTGGCTTTGAAGGCCGCCAGCTGCTCCAGCACCCAGGGGGTTTCTTCGGGGATGGGGCCGTCGTCGAAAGTGAGGTACACCACCGGGTCGCCGTCGGGCGTGGTGCTCGGGCCGGTCCATTCGCAACCGGGCAGCAGCGCGTGCAACAGCCGGGGCGGGCGGGTGAGCAAAGCCGCGTCGAGCCGAACCCTCATCGGCATCAGGAGCGCACCACGCGCATGACGGGCACGTGCGGGGCCTCGGGCAAGGGACCCAACAGCGAGGCCAGCGTTTTCAGAAAAGCGTCGGGCGTGCTGGCCTGGCCGCCGGGCGGGCCGGGTGCCAGGTGGCGGTGCACTTCGCCGGCCCATTCGCCCACCACCGTGGGGGTGCCGGCCGGGCCACTCAACCCCAGCGTGGCTTCGAGGGTGAAGTAGCGCGGCCGAAGTTCTTCGGCTTCGGTTGGGGCCGGTGCGTCCGTTTCCTCGTACACCAAGGCCGAATAATGGGCCTCCATGGTGGCCTGAGGGGCCGGCAGGTGAAAGAGCGCGGCGGCGCGGCCCGCCACTTCGTGCCAGCTCAGGCGCAGGCCTTTGGGCAACACTTTCTCGCTGGCGGGAAGGTTTTCTCCGGCTTTTTCCCACACATACAGCAGGAGTTCGCGCGCCAGGTAAGGGTCGCTCAACTCGCGCCGCACCGAGGCCGGACGGCGCCACGCCAGCTGCGGCAGCAATACGTGAGCAAAGTTGTACGGGTGCGAACGGGCCATGCATGCAAAAGTAACGGGGACGCTGCGCTTAATGAGCAAGGAGCAATGAGCAATGAGCAATGAGCAAAAGGAACGTCATGCTGAGCTTGTCGAAGCATCTCGCCCGCAATAAGTAATCCTGTCGATTAGCGAACAAAAGGAGTAGTGGTGGCGGGCGAGATGCCTCGGCTGCGCTCGGCATGACGTTCATTTTGTTCATTGCTCATTGTTAATTGCTCATTGCTCCTTGTTCATTGCTCCTTGTTCATTGCTCATTGTTCATTGTTAATTGCCTTCAGCAGCGCCTGCCACAATACATCAGCGCTGGCGGCCCACGAAAAGCGACTCTGGTTTTGGTGGCCTTGGGCCACGAGCTGCTGGCGTAGGCCGGGCTCGTTCCAGAGGCGGGCCAGGCCGTCGGCAATGCCTGCTACCTCGTGCGGGTTCACGAGCAGGGCGCCGCCTTCGCCGGCTACTTCCGGCATGGAGCTGAGGCTAGAGGTCAGCACGGGGCAGCCGCTGGCCTGGGCTTCCACAATGGGAATACCAAAGCCTTCGAAATAAGGCACGTACACCGTGGCGCGGGCCGCCGCGTAGAGGGCCGCCAATTCGGCATCGGCCACGCGGCCGGTGAAATGCACCGCTGTTTGGTGCCGCATCTGCTGATAGGCATCGAAGATGGGCCCGGCTTTCCAGGCTTTGCGGCCGACGATGAGCAGCTGGGCCGCGGCCACCTCGTTTCCTCCAGTCGTTTTGAAAGCATCGAAGGCCCGCAGCAAATGGCCCAGGTTCTTGCGCGGCTGCAGCGCGCCCACGAACAAAAAATACGGCTGCCCGTGGCTGAACCGGCGCCGGGTTTCGCGCTGAGCGGCCTCGGGTTGCGGCTGGAAAAGCTCAGCGGGCGCATTGTAGGCCACGCTTATTTTCTTGGGGGCCAGGCCGTACGTCTTCACGATGTCGGCCTTGGTGGCTTCCGATACGGCCACCACTTGGCCGGAAGCGTTGGCGAAGCGGGGCGCGAAAAAGTGGTAGTACTTGCGCTGCAGCCAGCCCACGTCCAGCGGAAAGTGCTCGAAAGCCAGGTCGTGCAGCACGGTTACGCGCGGCACGGAGGTGCCCAGGGTGGTGAAGCCATCGGGGCTCAGAAAAGCGGCCGGCCGGTGCCGGGCCAGCCACAAGGCCACCGCGCCTTCAAACCACGCCACAAACAAAAAAGGATGGCGCGCGGGCGGGCTCAGCACGTGCGGCACCACGTTGGGCCCCAACAAGTAGCGCCGGTCGTACGCCCGGTCGAACAGGAAATGAAACGTGACCTCGGGGTGCTGGGCTACCAGCCGGCTCAACGTTTCATAGGTGAAGCGGCCAATGCCTTCCAGCTGGTCGCCCGGCAGCAGGAAACGAGTGTTGACGGCGATGTGCAAGGGAGTTAAAAGTTAAAAGTGATAAGTTAAAAGTGGGGCCCCGCGGTTTTAACTCTTCACTTTTAACTTTTAACTGCCCTTTTCCCCGGCAGCAGTTCACGAATTTCCTTCCGCTGCACCAGGCCCGTGACCAGCACGATGAGCCCGAAAACGACGGCCATTGCGCCCGCTTCCAGCCACCATGTAAGGTGCAGGCCCATTTGCAGCGCGTACCACGTTCCGCACAGCAGCCCAAAGGCCAGCAGCAAGCGCGCCAGCAGGCGGCCGGGCACGCCCACGCCCGTGCGCCGCGCCACCAGCACCAGGTAACCAACCGATACGGCCACGGCGCAGAGCAGCGTGTCGAGCGAAGCGGCCACGGCCCCGTACCGCGGCAACAGCAACAGGTTCAGGCCAATGTTGAGGGCAATGCTGCCGGCCACCAGCCAGCTCACGGCCCGCTCGTGGGTGGTGCTGGTAAGCAAGGTGCTGTAGATGGCAAAAAAGGCGTGTACCAGCACGTTCACAAACAACACCCTCAAGCACAGCGTCATGCGCGTTATTTCAGCGGGGGTGCTGTGGCTGAACTGCCAGAACAAGACCTCGCCGCGAAACAGCACGAAGGCCACCACGAAAAGCAGCGGCAGCGTAACCACCCGCTGCCCAAAACGCAGCAGCTGGCGCTGGGCAGCGGCGTCGCGCGGCACGCTGGCAAACTTGGCGAAAAACAGGGGCAGCACCGTCCAGGCGTACATCATCACGGCGTCGACCCAGCGGTAGGCGCCCGCGTAGTAGCCGGCTTCGGTGGGCGAGGCCAAGCGCTCCAGCATGACCATGTCGATGCGCTCGTTGACGCCGTAAAGCAGCGTCATGAGGGCAAAGGGCAGGCTGGCGCGCAGGGCGGTGCGGGCCACCGGAGCCTGCCAGCGGTACTTCACGCGGCCAAACAGGCGCGTCATCAGCCCATACAGCAGCACCGCGGTGAAAGCCGCCGCGCCCAGCCGCGCGCCCACGTAGTTGGGCAAGGTGAGGCCAATGGGCAGCAGCACCAGCACCGCGCCCAGCAGCAAAAACTTTTCGACCACCGACAGCACGGCGTCGGTGTTGAATTTCTGGTGGGCTTGCAGGGTGCCGCGCAAAAACTGCCCGTACTGGGCCAGCAGCAGCGCCCCGCCCACAGCCAGGAGCAGCAGCAGCTCGTTGCCGCGGTAGCCTAGGCCCCAGCCCACGGCCACCATAGCGGCCAGCGCCACGAAGTTGAGCAGGCCGCGCAGGGGCAGCAGCGTGGGAAAGGTTTCGGCCATGAAGCTGGGCTCGGCGGCCACGCGCTGCACGGAGTAGGGCGTCAGGCCGAGGTCGGAGAGCGCGGCCACGACCAGGGTGAGCGCCGAGAGCGCCGTGATGAGGCCAAACGTGGCGTGCCCGAGCCGGTCCTGCACCAGGTTTTCGACCACCACCCAGCCGGGTTTCACCAGCAGGTTGAGCAGGACGACGAAGCTGATATTGCCGAAAAAGCGTTTGATGCCGACGTGGGGCTAGAAGCGAAACCATGAAACCCGCGCAGGACGCCGGGTTTGCAAAGCTACGCACCGCACCGGGGCAGCCGCGCTCCAGGCCGAGCCAGGCCATTTTCGGGCTATCTTTGCCCGCCACCTTCCCGCCTTCTATCCAATCAATTTGACGGCGGAATTGGCAACTTTCTTCTCTGTATGTCTGCACCTTCTTTCTCGCTGGTGGGCCTGGGGCCCATTATCAACCGCTGGAAATACTTCGTGGCCGGGGCCGTGGCGCTGGCGGCCATCGTGAGCATCATCGTGGCGCTGCTGCTGCCCAACGTGTACCGGTCCACCGCCATTTTCATCCCCACCAACCCCCAAACGGCCGACCCCGACCGGCTGCTGGAAACCAACCCGGAGTCTTCCAGCAAGCTGGAGCTGGGCGGGCGGGCCGAGGACCTGGACCGCGCCATCACCATTGGCGAGTCGCAGCCGGTGGCGGAGCTGATTATCCAGAAGTTTGACCTTTACAAGCACTACAAAGCCGGCCAGCCCGGCGACGACGCCACCGACAACTTTGTGCTGAGCGAGTTCAGCGGCAACCTGGGCATTGTGCACAACGAGCGCGACGCCATCGAGCTGACGTTCATGGACGAGGACAAGAACCTGGCCGCCGCCGTGGCCAACACCCTGGTGCACGTCATCGACTCGGTGAACCAGCAGCTGACCCTGGAAAACCGCCGCACCGTGCTCGCCCTCTACCGCCAGCGCTACGAGTACCTGAGCACCAGCTTCGAGCGCAGCCGCCGGGAGCTGGTGGGCGCCCGGCGCCGCTACGGCATTTTTGGGTTGGAAATGCAAGGCCGCTACATGGCCAAGCAGCTCATCGAAACCGAGGCGGCCCTGCGCAAGGCCGAAGCCAGCGGCGGCGACGTGGCTGGCCTGCGCCGCAGCCTGCGCGGCCTCACGCGCGCCGACGGCGGCAACCTCGTCAACCTGGAAAGCTACGTGCGCGGCGCCGACTCGCTCACCATGTTCACCACGCGCGTGGCCGACCTGCAAACCCGCCTCATCGCGGCCCGCTCGGCCTACGAAACCGCCGAGCTGAGCATCAAAGGGCGCATCTCGAGCATTTACCTGGTGCAGAAGGCCTACCCCGCCACCCGCAAAAGCAAGCCCGTGCGCACGCTGCTGGTGCTGGGTTCGGTGCTCTTGACCTTCGTGCTGTCCATAGTCGTGATTGCGCTGCTGGAACTGTACCGCCACAACCGGCCCCGGGCCGTGCAGGCCGCGTGAACCCGCCCGTAACCCACCTGTGGCAGCGGCTGCGCCAGTCCTTCGACGGCGCCCAACTCTTTTTTATGGGGTTTGTGGGGCTGCTGTTGGCGGGCGGGGCCGCGGCGGCCCTGGCCCGCCAGCCGGCTTTGCTGCTGCCCGGCATGCTGGCCGTGGGCCTGCTGGTGGCGGTGGTGGAATGGCGCTGGCTGTACTACCTGCTGTTTTTCCTGCTGCCCTTCACCGAAGAAATCGGCCTGTTCGGCGGCCTGAGCATGGACGTGCCGTCTGAGCCCCTGATGCTGGCGCTCACGGCCTGCGTGGGCGGGGCGCTGCTGCTGGGCACCGGCCGGCTTTCGCGCCGCGAATGGCTGCACCCGCTGGTGGTGGTGCTGGGCCTGATGCTGCTGTGGACCGCCGTGGACGCGGCCTTTTCCGTCAGCCTCCTCAAGTCGGTGAAGTATTTGCTGGCGAAAGTCTGGTACATCACGCCATTTTTGCTGGGCACGCTGCTCATCGTACGGCGGCCCGAACACGCGTGGCGCTTTGCGGCCCTGTACGCAACCGGCGCGGCCCTGAGCGTGGTGTACGTGGCCAGCCGCCACGCCACCAAAGGCTTCACCTTCGAGCAGATTAACTGGGCCGTGCACCCGTTTTTTCGCAACCACGTCATCTACGCCACCATGCTGGCGCTGCTGATTCCGTTTTGCTGGCTGGCGCTGCGGGGCGCGAGAAGCATGGGCGCGGGCCTGGCCTGGCGAGTGGCGCTGGGCGTGCTCTTGTTTGGCCTGCTCACGTCCTACACGCGGGCTTCCATTCTGTCTTTGCCCATCGCGGGGCTGTTTTACCTGGCCATGCGCATGCGGCTTACACGCGTGGTGCTGGTAGCCACCGCCCTGAGCACGGCCTACACGGTGAGCTACTTCGTGGCGGGCAACAACTTCATGGAATACGCGCCCAACTACGAGCGCACGGTGTTCAACGGCCAGAACTTTGAGAAGCACCTCGAAGCCACCTACAAGCTGCAGGACGTGTCGGGCATGGAACGGGTGTACCGCTGGGTGGCCGCCGCCCGCATGATAGCCGACAAGCCCTTGGTGGGCAGCGGCGCGGCCACGTTTTACCCCGAATACAAGCGCTACACGCTCAAGAGCTTCCGCACCTACGTGAGCGACAACCCCGAGAAATCAACCACCCACAACTACTTCCTGCTGCAACTGGCCGAGCAAGGAATTCCGGGGTTCCTGCTGTTCGTCATTCTCGTCGCCACCGCGCTGCTGCAAGCCGAGCGCCTCTACCACCGCTCCCGCCGCCACCCCGAAATCCGGCGCGTGGTGCTGGCCGCGTCGCTTTCCCTGGTCATCATCGTGTTTCACCTCACCCTGAACGAATTAGTAGAGGCCGATAAGATTGGCTCCGTGTTTTTCGTGTGCCTGGCCCTGTTGATTCGGGCTAATTCCTGGTTGATAGAAGCGGAGCGTAGCGAGCCATGAGCAATTGCGCCTAGCCCCGGAGGGGCGGCCCGTCGGTAGAAAACAGGGCCATGAGGACGTTAAAGCCCCAGCGGGGCGGCCCAATTACCCCGCGCATCAACTGCGCTGGCGGCTGGGTCGCCCCGCTGGGGCTTTCACTGTTTCTACGATACTTCTTCTACCGATGGGCCGCCCCTTCGGGGCTCGGGCTCTTTCGGAGTTGCACTCCGAAAGCGGCTTGGCGGGGAGTTGCACTCCCCGCGGGCGGCGGCTGTTCACGCGCCGCGGAGTGCAACTCCGAAACAGCAAAAACAGCAAAAACAGCAAAGGATAAACTTTGAATCGTAGACGAGTTTCTTAAACTCGTCCGGCCCGGCAATTGCCTGCTCCCGCCCGATATTGAGCAGTGGCGAGCAGTTTAGGGAAAGGAGCGTTTCGGCCGGTACTGAACTGACCAAGGAAGGAGAGCAGCTACTGCGGAAGTGGCTTACGGGTGAGGTTCCAGACCAGCACGGTGGCGCCAATGATAAACCCAATGCTGAATAGAAGCGACCACACACCATCCATTACAAAGTTCGTAATTAGATTCCCCACCAAGTACGTCAGAAAACTCGCCGCAAGGATTGGCAATAGCGGAGCTTCATGGTCAGGCTGTCGCCGCTGCAACACACGATAAGTGGTCCAACTAATGAGGAGCGGAATACCCAACCCCGCAAGGAGTAGGAACAGAATAGCCCAACCAAGGCCGCCTCCAGACATGTTACTAAATGCGGTATCGGAAATTGCCCAGGCAGGCAAGGAAGAACCCAGCGCTTGTGCCGCGAATAGGAAAAGGAAAAAGTACCGGTAGCGGGGCATATAGATTAGGTACGCTGAGGTCTAATGAAAGGGTGATGTAAATAAGACAGCGGCGGTTTTACGTGCAAGCACCGATTATTCACTACACGTAAATAAACAGTTGTTAAACTTTACACGTAACCTTGGCTGCTTGAAAATGCGCAGCTTATAGCTTGGAAATCTTTCCCAGTTTCATCCGCAGGCGTTACTTAAACCGGCAGCTGAGGATGGTGACGTCGTCGGCAAATTGGGAGTCGTGGGCGCTGAAGGCGTTGATGCTGCCGAGCAATTCCTGGTGCAGCTTGGGCAGCGGCAGGTAGCGGTTGCGGTGCAACACGTCCAGCACGCCTTCTTCGCCGAATTCGTTGTTGTCGGCGTCGAACACTTCGGTCAGGCCATCCGTGTAGAGCAGCAGCAGCGAGCGGGACGGGATTTCGACTTCGCCCACCCGCAACAGCGGCAATTCCTCCATGATGCCCAGCATGACGGTGCCGTGTTTCAGGGCTTGCACGTCGCCGTCGTCGCCGATGAGCAGCGGGTCGTTGTGGCCGGCGTTCACGTAGTGCAGGTGGCGCGTGCGGCGGTCGTAAATGCCCAGGAAAGCGGTGATGAACTTCTCGCCGCCCGAGTTGCGGAACAGCAGGTGGTTCAGCTCGGGCACGATGGTGGCCAATTCCACGCCCTGGCGCAGCAGCGTGCGCAGGCCGGCCTGGAAGTTCGACATCAGCAGCGAAGCCGGCACGCCCTTGCCGCTCACGTCGGCCACGCAGAGCAGCAGCCGGTCGGCGTCGATTTCCACCACGTCGTAGTAGTCGCCGCCTATTTCGGTGTGAGGCACGTAGCTGCGCTCAATCGCCAGGTGGCTGTCGTTCGGAAGCTTGCGCGGGAAAAGCATGGCTTGCACTTCCTGGGCAATTTCTATCTCCTTGCGCACGGCGGCGTCGGCCACACGCTGGGCCTGTAGGCGGCGGTTTTCCACGGCGCCGATGAGAGTGTTGGCCAGGGAGCTGAGGAAGGGAATGAGCTGCTGGCGGTCGAAGTCGGAGCGCAGGCCACCCACGAAGATGTAGGCCGCTACCTGCTGCTGGCGCAGGATGGGAATGAGCAGTTCGTACCGGTCCCAGGCCGGGCCCAGGTGCAAGTCTTCCACGGCCTGGGGCTGCGTGGCGCCGCCTTCCGTCAGGTGCGGGGTCAGGGTCAGCTTTTCGGCCTCCGACATCTCGCAACCCAACGCCAGCCGCACCCGAAATTCGGCGCCTTCCCGGGCAAAAAGCAGCAGCTGCACCACGTTGCGCTGGCCCTGCAGGGTGAGGCGCAGCATGTGGTAAAGCTCTTCCACGGTGTGGTCGCGGGCCGTCATGTCGTGGGCCACGCCCA
Source organism: Hymenobacter sp. (assembly GCA_036387695.1). Taxonomy (GTDB): domain Bacteria; phylum Bacteroidota; class Bacteroidia; order Cytophagales; family Hymenobacteraceae; genus Hymenobacter. The sequence continues at coordinate 10,334 of DASVTG010000053.1, forward strand.
GCACCGTGTCCAGCTCGAACTGCTTGAGCAGCAGCTGCCGACGCAGCTGTTTTAGCTGGTCAGCGTGCTGGGCAGCCAGGCTCTCAGCAGAAGAGTCGGAAAGCTCAGCAGAAGGAAGAGGGGCGGCGGAGAGCATGAAAGCAAGGTAAGCAACGCGCGCGAAACACCGGCGGGGCTACAAACTTAAGCGGCAACGGGGGTTTTTGGGTCGTAAGCGTCGCGCAGTCCGTTGCCAAGGAGGTTGAAGCTGAGCACCAGCAGGGAAATGGCCGCCCCCGGCAGCAGCGTCAGCCACAAGCCGGCTTCGGTCCCGATGAGGTCGTACCCCTCTTTCACCATCAGGCCCCAGCTGGGCGCGGGTGGCTGCACGCCCAGCCCGAGGAAGCTCAGGCCCGCTTCGAGCAGAATGGCCGAGGCGAAATTACTGGTAGCCAGCACAATGAGCGGGCCGCGCATGTTGGGCAGCAAGTGTTGGGCGATGAGGCGGGAAGTGGGCAATCCCAGCACGCGCCCGGCTTCGACAAAGGTGGACGAACGCAGGCTGAGCATCTGGCCGCGCACCACACGGGCCACGTCGACCCACATGGTGAGGCCCACGGCCACAAAGCTGACCCACACGCCTTTGCTGTCCAGGGCCAGCGAAATGGCAATGACCAGCATGATGCCCGGAATGCTCCACACCACGGTCATCACGCCGAGCAGCAGCGAATCGACCCAACCACCAAAGTAGCCGGCCACGGCCCCCACGGCCATGCCCAGCGCCAGCGAAATGAGCACCGCCACCAGCCCAATGCCCAGCGAAATGCGCGTGCCCAGTAGCAGCCGGCTCAGCTCGTCGCGGCCGGCTTT
>DASVTG010000054.1:0-7334 GCA_036387695.1 Hymenobacter sp.
ATTTTCGGGGCCAGCACGGCCGTGTTCGACCACAGCACCGTCAAGAGCAAGAAAAATTCCTTTATCACGGCCGCTTCCACCCCGGCGCAGCAAGCCTACGGCTTTGTGTTCATGAACTGCAAGCTGACGGCCGACACGGCCCTGGCCAAGAACGTGCACCTGGGCCGGCCCTGGCGCCCCAACGCAAAAGTGGTGTACCTGAACACCGAAATGGGTGCCCACATTGTGCCCAAGGGCTGGGACAACTGGAAGAACCCGGAAAACGAAAAGACAGCCTATTTTGCCGAGTACAACTCCACCGGCCCCGGCGCAAATGCAACTGGCCGGGCCGCTTGGGCGCGCCAGTTAACGGCCAAAGAAGCAAAGCAGTGCACGCTCAAGGCCATATTCGCGGGAAAAAAGCCTTGGCTGCCGGGGAAAAAGTGACGAGTGGAGTTGCCGCCAAAAGCCCGTCATGTAGAGCGCAGCGAAGCATCTCGCGTGTGGTAGTAACTCAATCGTGAGGATATCAATGATTACTCACGCCGTAGAGATGCTTCGACTTCGCTCAGCAGCACGGCCTTGTGTCTTCGTGTCTTCGTATCTCAGTATCCCCGGCTCAGCTCCACCAGGTTTTCCAGGGGCTGGCCGCTGCGGAACCGCTCCAGGTTGCGCAGCAGCATGTCGGCTTTGGCTTCGTCTTCCTGGGGCTGGCCGCCGCCGGTGTGCTGGGTGAGCAGCACGTTGGGCAGGCTCCAGAGGGGATTATCGGCGGGCAGGGGCTCGGTGGCCGTCACGTCGAGCACGGCGCCGCCGAGGCGGCCAGCTTGCAGGGCTTCGATAAGAGCGGGCTCGTCGGTGGTGTTGCCGCGGCCCACGCTGGCGTAGATGCTGCCGGGCTGCATGGCCGCCACCAAGGCGGCCGAGAAAAAGCCGTCGGCGCTGCCGGGCAGGCAGTTTACCACGATGTCGGTTTCGGGCAGGGCGTGCAGTAGCTCCTCCTTGGAGTGCAGCTGGGCCTGCGGGTGCGTGCGGGCCAGCAGTTGCACCTGGCACTCGAAGCCCGTCAGCTGCTGCCGCACGGCCAGGCCAATGGCCCCGGCCCCGAGAATGACCACGCGGCGGCCACGCAGCAGCTGCGCCCGGTTGCGCACAAAAGCGCCGCCCACCCATTTCTGCTGGGACTGCAGCACGGCCAGCTCGGGGATGTGGCGGTACAAACCCAGCAGGCCGGCCACCATGGTTTCGGCGCAGGGCCAGGCGAAAAAGTCGCCCATGTTCGCCACCGGAACGGCAAGCCGCACCTCGCGGTAGCGCTCAAAACCCGACGAGTCGATTTGCCAAAAGCGCAACTTGGGCAGCGCATCAGCGAGCAGCGCGGGCGGCGGGTTGCCCAGCAGCACGTCGGCCGCTTGGAGGGCGGCGTGGGCTTGTTCGCGCTCAAGGTCGGCCATGAAGGTGGCCTCGACGTCGGAGGGCAGACGCTGCTGCAAATGGGCGCGGGCCGGGGCGCTCAGGGGCGAAAAAACAAAAAGCTTCATGGGGCAAAGGTGCAGCCACAACGGCTACCGAAGAATTGAGCGCCTTATACGTGGCCCGGGCCGTACGTCCGCCGCCAGCCCATGCAATTTCAATGACAAGGCGAAGGGTACTGCTTGATGGCCCGGGCAATGGCGGCACAGGCGGCACACAAAAAGGCCCGGCCAATTGCTGGCCGGGCCTTTTTGCACTCGAAACAAACGCTTATTGGTGGGCGCTTTCGTCGCCGTCCACGGGCTCGCCCATCTTGTGCAGGCCGGCCGCCACCAGGGAGTCGGGCGTGATGTTGCTCATCTCCACCTGCACCTTGTTCATGAAGCCGGAAATGACTTTGTCTTTGCCGGCGAGGAGGGCTTCGTAGCCGTCTTTGGCCACTTTGGCGGGGTCGGCTTTGCTGGCGCCGTCGGCCACCAGCTTGGAGCGCTCCATGTCGGCTTTGGCGAAGAAATCGGTGTCCGTCACGCCGGGCTCCAGGATGGTGATGGTTACGTTGGTGTCCTTCACCTCCTCGCGGATGGCAAAGCTGAAGGAGGTGACAAATGCCTTGGTGCCGTGGTAAACGGACTGGAGCGGGCCGGGCAGCTCGCCGCCGATGCTGGACACTTGCAGGATTTTGCCCTCGTTGCGGGCCACCATTTCCTGCAGGTAGAGCTTGGTGAAAATGACGTAAGCCCCGATGTTGAGCTGAATGATGTCGAGCTCGCGGTTGATGTCGGTGGTGGTGAACAGGCCGTACTGGCCCTGGCCGGCGTCGTTCACCAGCACGTCAATCTGAATGCCTTGGGCTTTCACCTGCTCGTAAACCCGGAAAGGGGCGTCGCGCTCGAACAAGTCGGCGACGATGGGCAGCACTTCGACGCCGTATTGCTGGCGCAGCTCGGCGGCGGTTTGCTCCAGCAAGTCCGGTTCGAGGGCCACGATGACGAGGTTGTATTTGTCCTGCGCGAAGCAGTTGGCCAGCTCGCGGCCGATGCCGCTGCTAGCGCCTGTGATAAGGGCGGTTTGGGTTGCCATGATGTGAAATGTAGAGGAAGGATGAATGCTTGCTAACGTAGGGGCAGCGGCTTGGTTATGGATGGGCTTACCTGGCCTGGCAGCCTCGCAGGGCACTTTTTTCAGGCTGAACACTAGCATCCCGCGGCGTTTGCGTGCGTAGGAAAGGCTTCATTCTCACGCTTTGCGCATGCCTAAAATCCCCCAAGCTCCCGGCTTCGACAGCACCCTGGCGGTGCTCCGCGAAGGCTTCCCCTTCATTTGGAACCGCTGCCAGCAACTGGAAAGCGACATCTTCCAGACCCGCTTCATGCTCCAGAAAGCCATCTGCCTGCACGGCCCCGAAGCGGCCGCGCTGTTTTACGATGCGTCGCGCTTCATGCGCACCGGGGCCGTGCCGCGCCGCATCCAAACCACCCTCATGGGCAAGGACGCCATTCACACCCTGGACGACGGCCCGCACCAGCGCCGCAAGTGCTTGTTCATGGACCAGATGACGGCCCCCAACGTCACGCTTCTGCTCGATATTCTGGCCGAAGAATGGGAAGCCGCGGCCCGCGAGTGGGAGCGGATGGACGAAGTCGTGCTGTTTCCGGCCGCGCAGGACGTGTTGTGCCGGGCCATCTGCGCCTGGGTGGGCGTGCCCTTGCGCCGGGACGAAGTGCGCAAAAGAGCCCGCGATTTTGGCCGGATGATTGACGCTTTCGGGGGCGTCGGCCCCCGGCACCAGCGCGGCAAGCGCGCCCGCGACCGCGCCGAGGCCTGGGTGCGCGGCTTCGTGAAAGACGTGCGCAAGGGCCGTGCCGAGGTGGAGCCGGGCTCACCGGCCGAGGCCTTCATCTGGTTTGAGGACGAGGACGGCGAGCTGCTCAGCGCCCAGATGGCCGCCGAGGAAATCATCAACCTGCTGCGGCCCACGGTGGCCATTTCCTTCTACATCGCCTTCGCTGCCAAGGCGCTGGCCGAGTACCCGCGCTACCGGCAATTGTTGCAGCAGGACGATAACTACGCCCATTTGTTTGCGCAGGAAGTGCGTCGGGCTACGCCGTTTGCGCCTTTCCTGGGAGCGCGGGTGCAGAAGAAATTCACTTGGAAGGGCTACGAATTCCCGAAAGGCACGCTCACGCTCATCGACATCTACGGCACCAACCACGACCCGCGGGTGTGGCAGGAGCCCGACACTTTCTGGCCCGAGCGGTTCGAAAACCGCGAGCCCACGCCTTTCGACATGCTGCCCCAGGGCGGCGGCGACTACCGTAGCGGCCACCGCTGCCCCGGCGAGTGGATAACCCTGTCCGTGCTCAAGCAAGCCGTGAATTTCCTGGCCCGCTGCCTGCGCTACCAAGTGCCCCCGCAGGACCTCAGCTTTGACCTCACGCGCATGCCCACCCTGCCCCGCAGCGGCTTCATCATGCAAAATGTGCGCCTGCTGGCCCCGCAGCGGGAGGCGCCGGTAGCCGCGGCCGTGGCGGGCTGCCCGTTTCATCGAAAGTAGCGCGACCGTGCCCGGCAGGGACTCTGTAGTTCGCGTCCCCGCGCCGTTACAGTCGTTCGGGTGTCGTTCTGGGACGCGAACTACAAAGTTCGCGCTACTATCGCGCTACTATGCTTCTGGCCAGTAGGTATGTGGCCATTGCTCCCAGCTTTCTACCAGTCCGGCTTTCACCGGGTTATTCACCACGTAGGCGATGACGCGCTGCATTTCTTCGGGGCTGCGGACGAGGTGGTCGTAGGTTTCGCGCTGCCAAAACTGCCCCGTTCGCCCCAACAGCTTATTGGCCTGCAAGGCAGTATAGCCTTTTAGCCGTTGCAGGGTTTCCGCTAAGGGCGGCGCATCGTCGGGCAAGGAAATGAGTAGATGCACATGGTTAGGCATCAGGCAGTAGCAAATAAGCGTGTAAGCTTTGCCATGGAAATGACGTAATGAGGCGCTTATTATTTCTGCAATGGCAGGTTCTTGCAGCCAAGTAGGACCCTGGGCAGCCCCATCCAGCAGCTCGTCGAAGCGGCCGAAATAGCGTCGCTGTTGCGCATAAGCGTTTTCGGCATTTTCGTGCTCGCCGCTGCTGAACTGGGTTTGTAAGCGGGCCAGTACGTTGCCCGGCAATGAGCCCGCTAATCGAAAGGTGAGAAAGATATCGGAGCCCGGCGGGAGGCGGTGCGGCAGGTTGCGCTCGTAATAAACCAGGTCAGCCATGCATTAAAGTAAGACGCCATAGCGCAAAGTAGCGCGAACTCTGTAGTTCGCGTCCCCGAACGACACCCGAACGACTGTAACGGCGCGGGGACGCGAACTACAAAGTCCGCGCTACTTTGCGCGGCAGCTTGGCTACCACCGTTTCATAAAAGTGCCCGAGGTAGCGTTTCCATTGCGCGGGGCCGAGCCGGGCAATGTTGTCGAGGGTGACCCAGCCGTAGCGGCCCAGGTGCTTGTTGGGGCTGAAGCCGGGGCTTTCAAGCAGGGTTTCCAGCTCCTCGGGCGGGGCGATGAACGAGGCGGTGGACGGCACGGCATCCGGCGAGGTGCCCAGGTACATGTTGCCGCCCACGCTGAAGCACAGGTGCACGCCCCATTTTAGGTCCTCGGTGGTGCCGGGCAGGCGCAGGCAAAGGGCTTGCAGGTCTTCGATGGTCATTCCGCAAGTACATTAGAACGCTAAATTGACTGACCTTAGGTTAGCATTTAGGAAAGATGTTACCAATGATTCTGCACAATGATTCAATCAGCTACCATAAGAAGATTTAATACCTATTTGGGCTTGTTTCTAGTGCTTGCACCTACGTGGTTTGCCTGTTACTGGGCTATCGGGGCTTATTACCCAACTTACGGCTTGATGGTGGGGCTCACCTCTATTTTTTGGGGTACAGCTTCCTTAATTGGTTGGGGTATCTATATGATGGGTACTAAGAGAAAGGTATTGGGAATTGGAGTTTCCTTATTGCTTTTGGTCTTAAATTTAATGGCTTTGTCTCTTGGAGGGGATTACGAAAACATCAAAAGAGAAAAGCATTTTGCAGCACACAAAACAGAACTTGAATTTGTCGCAAACAAGATTTTGCAGAATAAAATAGACGTGAAACAGGCAAACGTAATTCTTAAGAAGAGCGGAATTCTATTTACTGCTGTTCCATGTATTGCACCAGATAGCACCCAGGAAGCTTTTTTCTATGCAAGTGGAGCACTGGATAGCCAGCTAGGGTATGCTTATCAGAAAAAATCTGTGCCCACTTCCTTCTGTTATGAGGTGAACAGGTGGAGGAAAGTTGACCAAAATTGGTGGTTTGGAGTTCGGTGAAATAAAACAGTCGTACCTCACGAAGCCGTATCCAGCACCTCGTCGCCGTCGTCGGCCATCGTCTTGGCCAGCTTCTCAATATTTAAACTCCGCGCCGAGGCGTCGAAAATCTCGCGGTAAGTGCCGTGCCGGGCGTAGAGCTCGTCGTGGGTGCCGCTTTCCACGAGGCGGCCTTTTTTCATGACGTGGATGCAGTCCGAATCCACGATTTGGGCGAGGCTGTGGGAGATGATGACCACCGTGCGGCCCTGCTTGATGGCGTCGAGCGAGTTTTTGATTTGCTCGGTGGCGATGGCGTCGAGGCTGGCGGTGGGCTCGTCGAGGAAAATGATGGGCGGGTTTTTGAGGAAGAGCCGGGCGATGGCAATGCGCTGCTGCTGGCCGCCGCTGAGCTGCTGGGCATCGGACTGGTACTGGCGGGGCAGGTCCAGAATCTGGTCGTGCAGGTAGGCTTGCTTGGCGGCGGCTTCGATTTGGGCCTGCGTGGAGGTGAAGTCGCCGTAGCGGATGTTTTCTTCGATGGTGCCCTTGAAAATGTGGTTTTTCTGGAGCACCAGGCCGATGCGCTGACGCAGGGCCTGGGTGTCGTAGTCGGCCAGGGGGCGGCCGTCGAGCAGCATTTTGCCGGAGTCGGGGGCGTAAAACTTGCAGAGCAGGTTGATGATGGTGCTTTTGCCGGCGCCGCTGAGGCCGACGAGGGCGGTGGTTTTGCCTTCTTCGATGGTGAGGCAGACGTCGTGCAGGGCCTGGGTGCCGCTGGGGTAGGTGAAATCGACGTTGCAGATGTCGAACGTGCCGCGCACGTCGCCGGGCTGGAGCGGGCCGGTTTCCTCAATGGCCGTGTCGGCGTCGAGGATGGCGAAGAAGCCTTCGGAGTAGGTGAGGGCCTCGTTCATCTCGTCGTAGATGCGGTGGAGCTGCCGGATGGGCGCCGACACGTTGTTGAACAGCAAAATGTGGAACATGATGGCGCCGATGGATATCTGGCGGTCGAGCACGAGGTAGGCCGTGAGGACGATGATGACGACCACGCCAATCTGCTCGACGAAGGTTTTGAGGCCGTCGTAGCGGAAGTTGGTTTTGCGCGTCACCAACTGGGCGTTCACCAGCTTGGCCTGGGTATCGGCCTGCTTTTCGGCTTCGTACTGCTCGCGCACGAAGCTTTTGATGACCACAATGCTGTCGATGATGCTGATGAGGCCGTGGTTTTTGCTTTCGCGCAGGCGCTGGAGGCCGCGGCGCACGCCCTGCAGGCGGTCGGCCTGCCGGAAGCTCAGCCAGAAGTACACCGGCAGGATGGCCAGGGCCACCATGCCCACCCATTTGTTGGCCACGAACATCACCACCAGGGCCACAATGGCGTTGGCAAACAGCGGCAGGATGTCGATGAAGAAGTTTTGCACCAGCTTCATCAGGCTTTCCACGCCCCGGTCGATGCGCGTCTGGAGCTTGCCGGTCTGGTTGCCGCTGTCGGAGTAGAAGCCCAGCTCGTAGCTGAGCACCTTGCGCACGGCATCCTGGGAAAGC
>DASVTG010000055.1:0-7586 GCA_036387695.1 Hymenobacter sp.
AATCGAACGGCGCGGCTGCCGAGACGCGAAGTGTCGCGTCTCTACACGTCGTTCCGAATAAAAACAAAAAAGCCCTGCCGAACTCGGCAGGGCTTTTTTGGGCTGGCCAGGAAGCTACTTCACGGCGGTGGCTCTCACCAGGGTTACCGTTTTTGGGTCCACGGTGATTTCCTTGAGGCGCTGGGCGACGGCCGGGCTCATGCTTTCCTGAAAACGGCCGCCTAAGTGACCGGACAGGAATTTTTCCGACGCGGCCAGCATGGCCATGTTATTCACGGGGCGGGCGAAGCCGTGGCCTTCGTCGGGGGCGCAGATGTATTGCACGGGGTAGTTGCGGTCGCGCAGGGCCACCACTATCTGGTCGGCTTCGGCCTTGTTTACGCGCGGGTCGTTGGCGCCCTGCACCACCAGCAGCGGGGTTTTAATTTTATCGGCGGCGGTGAGCGGCGACTGGCGCAGGAGCTGCGCCTTGCCGGCTTCGGTGTTGGGGTCGCCCATGCGGCGGTAGAACTGCTGGCGAACGGCCTCCCAATACGGCGGAATGGTGGTGAGCAGCGTAACCAGGTTGGAAGGCGCCACAATGGCCACGCCCGCGGCGTACAAATCAGGCGTGAACGTGACGCCGGCCAGCGTGGCATAGCCGCCGTACGAGCCGCCCATGATGCCCACGTGCCTGGGGTCGGCAATGCCTTGGGCAACGAGGTATTTCACGCCCCAGGTCAGGTCGTCCTGCATTTTTTGGCCCCACTCGTTGTTGCCGGCGTTCAGGAATTTCTTGCCGTAGCCGGTGCTGGCGCGGAAGTTGGGCGAGAGCACCGCGTAACCGCGGTTGGCCAGGAACTGGTGGTAGGCGTTGAAGCCGTAGGTGTCGCGCGCCCAGGGGCCGCCGTGGGGAAAGATGATAACCGGCAGGTTCTTGGCCGCTTTGCCCTTGGGCAAGGTCAGGTAAGCCGCAATTTCCAGGCCATCCGACGACTTGTAGCGCACCACCTTCATGTCGGCCAGGTCCGCTGATTTCAGCTTGGGCCGCGTTTCGTATTGCTTGGTGAGCTGCTTGGTTTGGCGGTCGAAAAGGTAGGCCACGCTGGGCTGGGTGGCCGAGCTGGCGGAGAGCAGCCACAGCCGCTCGTCGGTGGTGTTCGACACCGGGTTCACGTCTAGTCCAGGAAGCTGGCTGCTCACCGCCTTGAAGTCCTTCTCAAACTCCTTGTCCTTCCACACGCGCCGCATCCGGTCGTCCTCGAAGCTCACGAAAATCGGCTCGTGGGTTTTCTCCGATACGGCCAGGCTGCCCACGTCCACGCGCTTCAGCGGGTCGGTTTGGTAAGGTTCTTCTTTGCCGGTGGCGGGGTCGAGCAGCACAATTTCGGCCAAGTCGCGGCCCTGGCCCAGGTTGGTCACCAGGTACACGCGGCGGTTGTCCTTGGCGAAGGCCGCCACGTAGCTCTGCTCGTCAATCGTGGTTTTGTAGAACGGCGTCAGCTTGTCGCCTTCCACGCGCAGCCACTCGGTGCTGCCGTCCTGGTTCGAGCGCGAAGCCAGCCGCAGCTGGTCGTTCCAGTCGAACTCCCAGGAGCCAATGCGGTCGTTGTTCTGGCGGACCAGGGTTTTCTCCCCGGTGGTCAGGTTGAGTTTGTAGAGGTCGTGCCAGGCCTTGTCGCGGTCATTCAGGCCAATAAAGAGCGTATTTGGGTCGGTGAGGGGCACGTTAAAAATGATAACGCGTACGCCCTTCAGGCCGGTGAGGTCGCGGGCAGCGGGCACGGCTTGGCCGGCGGGGAGGGTTTCGGCCGGGTTCACCGCGTAAATGTTGAAGTTCTCGTCGCCGCCCTTGTCCTGGCTGTAGAGCAGGTACTTGCCGTCGCGGCTCCAAAAGTAGCCGCGCACCGGCCGGGCCTGGTCGTTGGTCATGGGCCGGGCCTTGTCGAAGGCCTCGTTCAGGCCCTTCACCCAAATGTTGCGGGTGCCATTGTAGGGCTTGATGAAGGAAAGAAACTTGCCATCGGGCGAGAGCTGGGCGCCGGAAATCTCCGGGTCGCCAAACAGCAGCTCGCGGTCGATAAGCGCTGGCTGCGCACCCGTTTTAGCGGCCTGGGCGAAAGCGGCCTGTGGGGTTGCCAGGGTCAGGAACAGACCCAGGGCAAGGAATAAACGTCTCATAGATAAGCAGAAAGGAGTGTGAAGTATGCGGCTAATGTAAACAAAAAAATAACCGAGCAGTCAAAGCCGCTCGGTTATTTTTATATATCCAACTGTGAAGCTGAACCGTTGGATAATTCTACTGTTCCTGGAAATGGTACAAGAAGGTGATGATGCCGGTGTAGGCTGGTTTTTTCACGCCTTCGATTTCCAGGGTCACGGCGAGCCGGGCTTTGGCAATGCCGCGCAGGTTGGCCAGCGACAGCAGCGTGGCGCGTAGCCGCACCTGGCTATTCACGGTCACGGCCTGGTTGAAGCGCAGGCTCTCGATTTCGTAATTGACCTGCATTTTCAGGTTCTCAATCGCCACGATTTGCTGCCACAAGTAGGGGAGCAGCGCCACCGTGAGGTAGCCGTGGGCAATGGTGGCCTGAAACGGCGATTCGGCCTGGGCCCGTGCGGCGTCCACGTGTATCCACTGGTGGTCGAGGGTAGCGGCGGCAAACTGATTGATTTGCTCCTGCGTGATGGCGTGAAACTCGGAAACGCCCATTTCCTGGCCCACACAGGCCTCCAATTCGGCGAGGCTACGGATGGTAAGTTTGCTCATAAATGGCGGTTGGTTTGCGGTTGATAGGGCCGCAAACATACGAGAACGAGTACCCCGAATTGGCAATTCGGGGTACTCGTGCTTTCGGTATCAAAGCAGCAGGTCGCTGCTCAGCTGTTGCTGCGGCCAAACACGCGGCGCAGCAGCTCGGTGGTGCGGGCCACGGGGTTCTCGCGGATGTTGGCTTCCTCCTGGGCAATGAGAGTGAAAAGGCCGTCCACGGCTTTGCCGGTGGCGTATTGGTTGAGGTCGGCAGTCACGGGCTTCACCAGCGGCAGCTGGTTGTAGCTGGTGGCCAGCTGCGAGTAGTAGCGCGTGGCGCCTACTTTGTCCAGGCTTTGCTGCATGATGGGCGCAAAAGCCGAGGCGAGCTGGGTGCTGGTGGTGCGCTTGAGAAACTGCGTGGCGGCGTCTTTCTGGCCCGTCAGGATGTTCCACACGTCCGAAAACGTGAGGCTCTTGATGGCGCTGATGAAAATGGGCTTGGCGCTCCGGGCGGCGTCCTCGGCCCCGCGGTTCAGGCTCAACTCAAACTTATCAACCTGGCTGCCCAGACCGATGCTGCGCAACGTGGTGGCCACGCGCTGGGCATCGGGCGGGAAAGGGATGCGGATAAGGCGGTTCAGGTAGAAGCCGTCGGTTTGCGAAGCTTGGTCGGCGCCTTTGCCGATGCCTTGCAGCAGGGCTTCCTTCAAGCCGTTGGCGGCATCCGCGTTGGAAAGCCCGGCCGGGCTTTTGCTGGTAGTGCCGCTGGTGCTGGTTGGGGTTTTGAGGATGTTCGGGAGCTTAATGTTCTTGAGGTCGGGCAGGCGGAACTGCGCCGAAGCGCTGAGCGAACCAGCCAGCAGCAGAAAGAGAAGGGCGAAAGTGCGGTTTTTCATGGCAGAAGGAGCGGACGAAGGGCGCCCGCAAAAAGCCCATTGCAACGCCCGTGCCGAAGTTCTGCGGTGGGCATGTTGAAGCGTTTTGCCCGTCTGGTTCAGTCAAGAATCAAGATGATTTGATAATTTGAGAGACAGCGAAAAGCGGGGACTCCGCACCTTTCATTTTTATTTTATTACAAAAAAATATAAGCTTAGTATAATTAGATGTAACATTGAGCAATCAACCGGTACTCCACCAAATAGCTTGATTTTCTTTTGATTGCGCCCGTCAGCTCTTCACAGACGGCGTGACCGGTTGCGCCAAACCCACAGTCATTTTTTCATCCTTTAATCCGTTACGATGTTGAAAAATCTTACGCGAATGGCATGTGCTTCGGCGCTGCTCTTATCGGTTGGTTCGGCCTTCGGCCAAGACTATGAGAAGATTGCCAAACAGATTGTGAACACCTCGGCTGGGGTGAAGCCCGGCGAGTCCGTTATCATTTCGGGTGGCCAACACACGCTGCCGCTCATGGAAGCCGTGGCCGTGGAAGTGGCCCGTGCCGGCGGGCAGCCCCGCATGTGGGTCTTAACCGACAAAGTGGCGCGTGCCGTGAACATGGAAACGCCCGAAGCGGCCATCCAAGCCAATAAGTTCAACGACATGTCGTTGCAGGCCGATGTGTTCATCGGCCTACCCACCGTTGAAGATGGCCGCGCGGTAGTGGCGGACGTGAGCACGGCCCGTCGAATGAAATTCGGCCAGGTGGCTGCCGCTTCTGGTTATACGCAGAAACTGGATGCCAGCAAGCAGCGGGGCGTGTATGTAACCTACCCGAGCAAGAGTTACGCCGCGTCGCAGCAACTCGACTATGCTGGCTACGAGCAAATGATATGGAGCAGCATAGGAACCGACTACTCAGCCATTGCCGTGCAAGCGGAGCAAATGAAGCAGCTCTTGGCCACGGGTAAAAAAATGCACATCACCTCGCCGGAAGGCACGGACCTGACCGTGAACCTAACCAGCCGCCCCGTGTTCGCCGACGACGGCGTGTTGTCAACCGCCGACCAGCAGGAGAAACTCATATACAACCGGACGGCGCGCTTGCCCGGCGGGTTGGTTTACGGCACCTGCCAGGAGACCTCCGTCACGGGCCGGCTCGCGGTTGCCAATGACAACATCTCCGATGGCAAACCCCTGAAAGCCTTTAAGGCCGACTTGAAAAGCGGCCAGGTGGAAAACGTGCGCGCCGAGGTGGGAGCCGACGCTTTTAAAGAACAAATGGCTGCCTATGGAGCGCCAGGGCCTCAAATAGACAAGTTTTCCATCGGGCTAAACCCCGTAATGAAAACAGACAATGCAAAGGTGTATTACCCGAACACGGCGGCCGGTATGGTGTACGTAAGCACTGGCAATAACGCGCTGTATGGTGGCCAGAACCAAACGCCGGGTGGCTATAACTTCCCCGTTGCCAACGCCACGGTGGAGATTGACGGGAAGGTGATAGTGCGCAACGGCCAACTTGTGTCGCCCACCATGGCCAGCACCAAGCCCACGGCGAAGAAAAAGGGAAGATAAACCGCGTTAATTCCGTGACATTCCAATGGCCAGTCAATTCGTAATTGACTGGCCATTTTGGTTTTATATTGTGAGGTGGATTATGCCACTACTTTTTTAGAAGCAGTAGCAGAACGAGTACCCCGAATTGGAAATTTGGGGTACTCGTTCTGCTACTGTTTTACAGCTTATTCAGCCGCCCGCCGTCCACGCGCACTTCGGCGCCTTGCACGAAGGCGGCATCATCGGAGGCCAGGTAAGCAATGGTGGCGGCCACGTCTTCGGGGCGGCCCACGTCGGCTCGGTCGATGATTTCGATGCCGGATTTCACGTTGGGGTTTTCCCAGAGCATGGGCGTGTCGATGGCGCCGGGCAGAATGACGTTGGTGCGGATGCCCTTGGCCTTGCCTTCCAGCGCCGAGGAACGGGTGAGCGACAGCATGGCGGCTTTGGCGGCGGCGTAGGGCGCCACCATGGGGCTGGTTTCCACGGCGTGAATGCTGGACACGTTCACGATGTTACCGCCCGGCTTCATGTGCAAAAAGGCCTGCTTGGTGAAGTAGAAAGCGCCCAGCAAGTCCACGTTCAGGATGCGCAGCCAGTCGTCGCCGGTCAGCTCCTCCAGTGGCTTGAATTGCATGAGGCCGGCGTTGTTCACCACCACGTCGAGGCGGCCGAACCGCTCCAGGGTGCCGGCCACGGTGGCTTCTACTTGCGCTTCCACGGCCACGTTGCACAGGCTGGGCCACACGGCGGGGGCGCCGGCGGCCTGCACCACGGGCACGGCGGCGTCGAGGTTGGCTTGGCTATAATCGGCGATGACGATGCGGGCGCCTTCGCTGGCCAGCCGCTGGCACACGGCCAGCCCAATGCCGCTGGCTCCGCCCGTGACGAGGGCTACTTTGTCTTGAAAACGCATGGAGAAGGAAGGGGAATAAAGGGGAGGTGGATGAAAGCGTCTGTCATCCTGAGCTTGCGAAGGACCTTCTCACACCTGCACTCTGTTAAAGGGTATGCAAACTGTTTCAACCTGATAAGGTCCTTCGCAAGCTCAGGATGACAGACGGCGAGCTTACGCCGCATCGGCGGTGGCTTCCTGGGCGCTGGCTTCCTGCTGCTGGGCCCACTCCTGGTTGCTCTCGTGGGGCATCACAATGGGCACTTGCAGGCACACGCTGTGGGTGGGCAGCACGTGGTCCCAGTCGGCGATGAGCTGCTTGTAGGCCGTGCCCACGGGCCGGATGTTGCGGTCGAGGTCGTAGAGGCCCAGCGGGTTCACGCAGCCGTTGTCTTCGCGTAGGGCGGTGTCCCAGTCCACTTGGTCGGTGAGGGAATACCAGGTGAAGCCGATGACGGGCACGCCGTCGTTGCGCACGCGCAGCACGTTGGCCCATTCTTTCCAGAGCCAGTTCACGGCCTCGTCGCCGCAGGGGCCTTGCCAGAGGTTGGTTTCGGTGTGCATAACGGGCAGGCGGTAGCGGTTGTGGTACTGGCTGGTGATGACGTGGTAGCCAAACACCTCGCCCGCCGCCCGCGTGCTGCCGTCGGCCGCCACGCGGTGCTCGTTGGTCTTGTAGTAGTCATTGCCCATGATGCAATGGTGCTTCAGGTTGTTGTGCAGAAAGAAGTGGTACTCGTCGCGCGTCATGCCGTTGTCCATCAGGTACTCGTACATCTCGGAATCGACGCGGCGGCCGTAGTTCAAGTCCAGCGACAAAAACCGGCGGGCGTTCATGATTTCGGCCGGCCGAATGGCGGACGGGTTTTCGGCGTGGAAATACTCTGACGACTCGCTCTGAATGAAAATGGCGTCGGCCCGCACTTCCAAGATGGCGCGCATGGCCAGCACGTTGGCCTTCACGATGTGCTTGAGGGCCGTCACGAAGCCCCGGTCGCTGGTCAGCTGCTCGTTCCACCAGCCGTAATAGGCCGAAAACTGCGCGCAAATGAACATTTCGTTCACCGGCGTGTAGAGCTGCACCCACGGAAACCGCTGCGCAAACGCCTTGGCGTACTGCGCGAACAGCGCCGGGAAGTCGGGGTTTTGGAAGTTGCCCAGCCAGTCGGGCACGCCGAAGTGGCACAGGTCCACGATGGGCGAAATGTTGCGGCGCAACAAGTCCCCAAACGTGGCGTCGGCAAACGTCCAGTCGTACTTATCGGGCCCTAGGAACGTGGTGTGAATGGGTGGGCCGTAACGCAAAAAGCTGATGCCCAGCTCCTGCACCAGGTCAAAATCCTTTTGCCAGTGCTCGTAGTGCCCGCATTTGGCCATCTCGTCCACGCGCACCGTGCCGTTTTTAATGGTGGGGTTGCTGTTTTCAATGCCGGTGGCAAACAAGAATTGCGGGCCCATGGAAGAAGATATTGGGAAAGTTGACAGAACCGTAAAAAGTATGCTAACCTCAAATCAGGG
>DASVTG010000056.1:0-10808 GCA_036387695.1 Hymenobacter sp.
AGCAAGAACACGTGCTGTTCAGCACCCACCAAGACCACGACGGTGTGCGCGCACCGGTGGCCGGCGACTCGATTTATAACGGCGCCGACGACAACGCCACCGGCTGCGCGGCGCTGCTGGCCATCATGCGGGCTTTTAAGCAACAGCCGGCCCAGCGTTCGGCCCTGTTTGTGTACCACGGGGCGGAGGAGCGTGGCCTCATCGGCTCGACTTACTACGCCGCCAAGCCCACGGTGCCGCCATCGTCCATCGTGGCCGTGCTCAACGCCGAGATGATGGGCCGCAACGCCGCCGACAGCGCCGCGTTGCTCGGCTCCATTGCGCCTCACCTCAATTCCTCTGATTTGGTGAAAACGGCCCTGGCCGCCAACCAAGCCGGCCCCAAATTCAAGCTGGACACCGAGTGGGACAAAGCCACCCACCCCGAAGGCTGGTACTTCCGCTCCGACCACCTGCCCTACGCCCGCCTGGGCATCCCGGCCGTGATGTACACCTCCCTCCTACACGTGGACTACCACACGCCCCGCGACGAGCCCAGCCGCATTGACTTCGCCAAGCTCACGCGCATGACCACTTGGATGTACCTCACCGGCTGGGCCGTGGCCAACCGCACGGCTGCCCCAGCGCGCGAGCCCGGCTTCAAGCTGGAACGGTAGCCTAGAGATAAAACACTTAATACAGCCCGTCATGCTTCGCTGCGCTCTGCATGACGGGCTGGTTGCATAACCGAATTACGAAACCATGTGGGGCCGCAACGAAACCACCTCCACCGGCAACATGAAAAACTACTCCCGCGCGGCCGGCCTCAAAAACTTAACGCTACCCGTGCTGTATATGTGCGGGCGCTGCGACGAAGCCACCCCACAATCCACCGCTTATTTCCAACAGCACACGCCCAATTCCCGCTTGGTTGTGTTCGAAAACGCCTCCCACACGGCCTACCGGGAAGTACCCAACGAGTATTTCAAAACGGTGCGCGCCTTTCTGCACCAGCATTAACCACCCATATTTTTCCACTTAGCGCGGCCCATGAACCTGACTAATTCTGAACTAGCTTTTGTCCTGGGCCGCCTGCTGTTGGGTGTCAACTTTCTTACCCACTGCTTGGTGCGGCTGCCCAGGCTCGCAGGTTTTCGGGCTGGTTTGGTGAAGCAGTTCGCCGCCACGCCGCTGCCCGCGCCATTGGTGGAGGCTTTTGCGGCGGTGCTGCCGTTTGTGGAAGGCGGCGTTGGGCTGTTGCTGATTTTGGGACTGTTCACGCGGCCAGCGCTGGCCGCAGCTATGCTGGTCATAATCAGCCTAGTGTTTGGCAGCAGCTTGCTGGAACAGTGGGACACCGTGGGCACCCAGATGCTGTACGGCCTGTTCATTTTTGCCCTCATCCTGCACTGCCAACATAACCGCCTGTGCCTCGACCGCACCGTCTAAACAATGGTTAGCGGTTGATGATTAGTGAGCAATGGATGTTTTAGCATGTCATTGCCCACTAATCATCAACCGCTAACCATTAATCATTACTAAATGCGCCACATTACCGCCGCCGACATCAAAAACTTCGAGCGCATCTACCGCCTCAACCTCGTCAACGGCCTCCCCGGCTTCAAGCCCGCCAACCTCATCGGCACCGCCTCCCCCGATGGCGCCACCAACCTGGCCGTGTTCAGCTCCGTGCTGCACCTGGGCTCCGACCCCGCCATTCTGGGCCTCGTGACGCGGCCCACCACCGTGCCCCGCCACACCTACCAAAACCTCAAAACCAGCGGCTGCTACACCCTCAACCATGTGCCCGTGGCCCTCACCGCTCAGGCGCACTATACTTCCGCCGATTTTCCGGACACGGTTTCGGAGTTTGATGAGTGCGGCTTCACGGCCGAATACCGCGACGATTTTCCCGCGCCCTATGTGGCCGAAAGCCCGCTCAGCATCGGCCTGCGCTTTCTCGAAGAACACGCCATCAGCAACGGCACCGTGCTGATAGTGGGCACCGTGGAGCACGTGTACCTGCGCGAGGAAGGACTGCGCGAAGACGGCACACTGGACCTGGCCGCCCTCGGCGATTCCTGCATCTCCGGCCTCGACGGGTACCACGAGGTGCTGCCACCAGCGCGCTATGGCTACGCGCGGCCCGGGCAGAAGCCTGTGGCTAAGTAGCCTTGTTTTGGCGTTGCACAAGAAAAAAAGCCCACCTCATCGTCTGAGGTGGGCTTTTTGTTTTTAAAGGTTGTCATCCCGAGCGGAGCGAAAGACCTTATGACGGCCAAACAAATATGCCCTGACACGATGAGGTCCTTCGCTCCGCTCAGGATGACAACCTTTTAATTAGCAAACAACTTTATTAATACACTTACGGGTACTGCGTTTCAATCCTGCGGCTGCTCTGGTCAGAGTACCGAGGCTCGGGGTGTTGATTGTAGTCTTTTTGGTCGCTGTAGGCGCCGGGCCGGCGGTCCTGCCAATCGGGGCCCGTGCTGACGGTCTGCGCGGGGTTGTCGCGGTACCAGGCGCGGTAGGAGCCGTCGGGGGTGCGCGCCTGGCTTGGGGCGGGCGACTCGCCGGAGCGGCTGCCTTTGCGTTTTTTTCCTTTGCTCTTCTTTTTTCCGTTGCCGGCCGTGGCCAGGGCCACCGCTCCCAGCGCCAGCCCGGCCAGCGCCACGCCTTTCAGCCAGGGTTTCACCACGGGCGGCGGCACCGACGTCACGCCGCTGCCATCGGCGGTGGCGGGCTGGTGAACGTAGCGGCCCGTTTTGGGGCGGGCCAGGGTGTCAAACTGCGGCACAAATTCGGCCAGCTGGCGGCGCAGTTCGGTGCCGTGCATGGGAATGCCGTGGCCGGTGGCGGCTACTTCGGGCTCCATGCGGGCCAGCAGCTCCATCGATGTGCGGGCGGCGTCCCAGTCGGGCGTGAAGTAGGCCGGCGGGCCGTGCACTTCCTGCTTTTGGGTGTACACTGCCGAGCCCGATTCCTGCTTTACCGTGGTGAAGGCGTCGCCGGCCACCAGCACTTTGTCGTGCTGCCGGAAAAACGACACGTGCCCGAACGAGTGGCCCGGCGTGTGCACCCAGCGCCAACCCGGCAGGCCGGGCACGCTGCCGTCGGCGGGCAGGGTTTGCACGCGGCCGCCGAAATCATAAGGGTGCTTGGGGTAGGCAAACGACAGGTAGGCCATCATGCCGCCGCCCACGGTGGGGTCGGGCGGCGGGAAAGCCGAGCGGCCGGTGAGGTAGGGCACTTCCAGCGGGTGAGCGTACACGGGTACGTCGGGCCAGGCGGCCAGCAAGCCATCCAGGGCGCCCACGTGGTCGAAATGGCCGTGCGTGAGCAAGATGGCGGCGGGCGGCGTGTCGGCTCCAAACAGTTCTTCCGCGTGCTTCTTGATTTTGTCGGCCGAGCCGGGCAAGCCCGCGTCGATGAGCACCCAAGGGCCCTGCGGCTGGTCTTGCGGAAAGGCGTAATAGAGGTTCACGAACACGTCGCGCAGCACGCTCAGGCCCGGCACTACGGGCGTGAAAGCGGGGGTACTGGTCCGCGTGGCATCGTTGGAAAGCATAGGCAGGTGTGGGAAAAAAGTGGAAAGACCGATGCCAACCGCTCCGAGCGGCTCGCAGCAGGTACTACGCGTGGCAGCCCACATGGGGTTGCTGCTGAGCGGCCACGGCAGCGGCTATGAACCAATTAGCGTCGGGCTTGCCGCAAACGCAAAAAGCCCACTACCGGGCTGGTAGTGGGCTTTTATGGCTGGGCTAAAAATATTATTTCGGCGGCTGCGACTTGGGCTGCTGCTGGTCGTTCTGGTTGCCCACGCCGTTGGTGGCCTTGTCCGTGCTGGTCATGGTGCCGCTGGCGGCCTGGGGCGAAGCGGTGCTTTTGCCGGCGGGCGCCGAGTTGAGCTGGTCCTGCACGGTGCCGTTGGCAATGGCCGGGGCCGAGCCTTCGCCGCCCGGAGGCGGGGTGACTTGCTTGTAGTTGACGCTGTCGCGGTTCACGTCCCAATTGCGCCAGCCGGGGGGAGTTTCCACGAAACCGCGTTGGGGGTCGATACCGGGGCTCCAGCGGTAGTCGCAGGACGAAAGCGAGGCCGCCAAGGCGGCGCCCAGCAGCAAGGCCAGGGCGGGACGGGAAGAAAGCTTCATGAAGTGGTGCTTGGAATAAGGAATGCAAAGTACGTGGATTTCGTGCGGAAGGTCAACCCGAAGCCAACTGTCGCGTTACTTTCGGGTACTTCCACGTTCTTTTTTTCCTTGTCCATGCCCCCCTCCGACCCCAACCAGCCTTCTCGTTTTCGCCGGGTCCTTGGGGCCGTGGGGCGGGCGGCCCTGCTGCCCGTGCGCGGCGCGGGCTACCTGGTGCGGTCGGGCAAGGCCCACCAGCATTTTTTCCTGCCGGTGCTCAACGGCGCCCTGGGCGACCAGCTGGCCGCGCGCTTCGACCGCCGCGCCATCAGGATGAGCTTCCGGCGGGGCGGGCACGACGTGCCCGTGAAGGACCTGCGCCTGAGTGAAGCCCGCCAGAAAACCGTGGTGTTTGTGCACGGCCTCATGGGCGACGAGCTCATTTGGCAAACCGGCTTTCAGGACGAGCCCGGCAACCGCCGCTACGGCCCCCGCCTGGCCGAAGAAGCCCACCTGCGCGCTCTCTACGTGCGCTTCAACTCCGGCCTGCACCTGTCCGAAAACGGCCGGGAGCTCAGCCGCCTGCTCACCGAGCTGGTCGAAACTTACCCCAACGCCATCGGCGAGCTGGTGCTGGTGGGGCACAGCATGGGCGGGCTGATTATTCGCTCGGCGGGGCATTACGCGGGAGGGGCAAAAGAGTTAAAAGTTAAAAGTGAAGAGTTAAAAACCGAGGCCGATACCATTGAAGCCAATATTCCTCTTTTAACTTTTAACTCTAAACTTTTAACTAAAAAAGCGCCCTGGCTGGCACATCTACGGTCTATTTTTCTCATCGGCACGCCCAACGACGGGTCGTGGCTGGAGCAGAACTCGCACTTCACCGCGCGGCTGTTGGAACGCATCAACTTGTTTCCCACGCGCTTCCTGAGCAAGGCCCTCAACCAGCGCAGCAACGGCATCAAGGACATGCGCTACTCCATACTGGTGGACGAGGACTGGCAGGACGCCCACGCCAACGACCTCACGCCGCCGCGCACCCCGGTGCCGCCGCTGCCGGGCGTGCAGTACCACATTCTCACGGGGGCGTGGCTGCGGGCTACCCGCCCCTCGGCCCTGCGCGAGTACTTCGGCGATGGCCTCGTGGGCCAGGGCAGTGCCCGCGGCCACGCCACCTTCGGCGATGAAGCGGCTTTGCCGGCCGGGGCCAACGTGCGCACGGCCGTGTTTAGCCAGCAGCACCACGGCGGCCTGCTCACCCACCCGGAGGTGTTCCAGTACCTCAAGCAGTGGGCATAAGGGCTTGAGCAGGGGCGAAAAAACAGGGCCACCCCCAGCGAAGAGAGTGGCCCCGGTATAACGCGTTAGCCGCTAAATCAGGTGGTGGTGCCTGAAGTGGTGCCCGACGTGGAAGTACCGGAAGTGGTACCCGAAGTCGTGGTGCCCGAAGTAGTACCCGACGTGGAAGTACCCGACGTGGTGCCGCTGGTGGTTCCACTGGTCGTGCCCGAGGTGCTGCCCGAAGTTGAGCCGGAGGTGCTGCCCGACGTCGAACCGCTGGTGGAACCAGCGTTTTCGGAAGCGGTGCAGGCGCTGAAGATGGCGAGCGACGAGCACATGAGGGCGCAGGTCAACCCTGAAAGCAGTTTACGTTTCATAAGGCAATGAAAATGTGGAAAGAAAGAACTTCAGCCAATGGCTACCCTGGTATACGTGGGTTCTTGGCGCGATTTACCCTTATTTTCGTGTGGTAAACACTTAATTCCGGGTCTGATTTTGGGCCAACGGCGGATTTGGCGCAGGCAATTCGCATTCGCACAGCACTTCGCGGACGGGAGCCGACACCTTATAGTCGGGCAGGGAAACCTCTTTCATGTACACCACCGAGAGGTGGCGCAGCCGGGGATGGCGCGGGTTTTCGTGCCACACGCGCAGCAGGTAGTTGCAGTAGTACGGGCGCATCCAGGCGTTGTCGACGAACAGGTAATTCTCGGAATACTTCCGCCACCGGTCGTTTTTGAACAACGCCACCACCGACGCCGGCTTGGCGTAGCTGAGCGGGGCGCCGCCGCGGTTGAGGTCCAGTTGCTGGCCGTCGGCGGTGGTGCCCTCGAAAATGTACCAGCCGTCGTCCTTGAACACCGTGGGCGCAAACATGCCCCAGTGCTGGTCTATTCGAAACAAGTACCCGAACCAGCGCAGGGGCTCCGCCATGAGCTTGCCGGCCGGCCGAATGACGGCCACGTCGTCGAGGTTCCACCAGCACACGTAAAAGAGCACCACGGCCACAAAGGTGTCGCGCACGCTCCGCAACAAATCCCGGCTGTCCGGCCGGGGAGCGCCGGTGCGCTCCAGGCGCAGGCGCCACGGCACTTGCCAGGCGGGCAGGCGGGCACGCCAGGTGGCGGCCCGCGCCGCGTGCGGCCCCAGCCGTCCCGTGAGCCAGTCAAGGGCCACGGCAGGCAGCAGGCCCATTATCGAAGCCCAGTTTATTAAGAAGAAAAGGCCCACGTACAGCGTGAGGCTAATGGTGAGGTGGAACACGGCCAGCACCCCCACCACCAGCAGCCGCCACCAGCGCACGCCCACCGGGATGAACAAGGCAAACGGCAGCAGCAGTTCGGTGAAATAGGCCCCGAAGGTGAGGAAGCGCAACAGGTCCGGATACGGGTAGAGCAGGCGCCCGCCGGGCAGCAGCACCTGGTCGAGGCTGAAGGCGTAGTAGAGGGCGGTGCCGTCCGTGGTCCATTCGCCGCCGCTTTTGAGCAGGGCCGTGCACCAATACAGCAGGGCCAGCTGCACCACGTAGGCCACCGTGGCGGCGCTAAAGTACTCCAGCTGCTCGGGCAGTGGCTTGCCGCGGGCGTCCCAGGACCACACCCGCCCCCAAGGCAGGAAAATGCCCCAGAACAGCAACATGCGCAGCAAGTCGTCGCCGCCCTGGCCGATGAGCGTGTTGCGGTTTTGCAACGACACCAGCAGCGCCCACGAGGCAATGGTGGCCACCCGCGTGTGGTAGCCCAGCAGCAGGGCCGCCGCAAAGCCCGCCGCAATCAAAAACAACACGGCTTGCGCCTGCCACAGCCCGCTGGCCGCGTGCAGCGAAAACTGGTAGGGCGTCCACAGGCGGTCGAACATCACGCCCAGCGGCAGCACGCCCATGTTGGCGTACAGCGCCTCCAGGTCGGTGCTGCGAATGGCCAAATCAACCAGCACCACGGCCGCCGTGGCCATGCGCAGCAGCGCCAACGCCCGCAAGTCGAGCACAAAAGGCCGGCGCAGCACTCCCCAAAAACCCGTACTAGCAATGGCCATAAACTGTCATTAAACCGCGGCCTTCCGTGGCCCAAACCAAACAAGGCGAAAAGGGAGTCATACGGATGACTCGCCTTTTCGCCTTGCGAAGAAAAACTACTAAGCGGAATCTTGCTTAGCGCGAGGTGGTGCCGCCGCCTGACGTGCTGCCGCCCGCTCCGGCGCCGCCCCCCGTGCTGCTGCCACCGGTGCTGTTTGTGGTGCTGCCGCTGGTGCTACCCGAAGTGCTCATGCCGCCCGTGCTACCGCTCGTGCTGCCCGAAGTACTCATGCCGCCCGTGCTGCCGCTGGTGCTGCCCGAGGTGCTCATGCCACCGCCCGAAGTGCTGCCACCAGCGGTGCTGCCGCCGGCCGTTGAGCCCGAGCCCGAACCGCTCATGTCGCCCGAACCGCTCGTGCTACCCGAAGTGCTCATGCTGCCCGAACCGCTCGTAGAGCCCGAACCACTCATGTCGCCGGAGCCACCTGCGGAGCCCCCGCCGGTGCCTGCCGAATCCATGCTCATGCTTGATTCGGTGCCAGCCGAGCCTGAGGTCGAACCGCCTCCTTCGCTGGAGGTAGAAGTTTTGCTTTCACAGGCGCCCAGCGACGCGGCACCCAGTGCCAGCGCGGCCAAGAAGAAGGAAGGTTTTTTCGTGAACATCATGTTAAATGGTTAGTTGGTTCAAGTGCTATACGGCCACTATCGAATGACCATCGGTTGGAAAAACCCGTATTTTTTTGCGATAAGTACGTAGTTACCAGCGCAATAAGCTCGTCACTTGCCTTCTGATGCTTGCTCTCAGCATCTGAAAAGGGCTTTTACGCTCACCGGGCAAACCTGCCTTCCGCCGCCGCGTTAGCACGCCTACGCGGCCCTTGCCCATGCCACTTCCCATGCCCCACCCTGCTCCCGATACCATTCTTTTCGACGGCGTGTGCAACCTCTGCAACGGCTTTGTGCAGTTCGTCATTCGCCACGACCCGGCCGGGCGCTTCCGCTTCGCGGCGCTGCAAAGCGAGGCCGGGCGGGCCCTGCTGGCGGCCCACAGCCTCAACCCCGCCGCCGTGGCCGCCGAACCCGAATCGGTGCTGCTGCTGAGTGCGGGCCGCTTGCACTCGCACTCCACGGCGGTGCTGCGCATAGCGCAGGGGCTGGGCGGCGTCTGGCGGCTGGCCGGGGCGGGCTGGCTGTTGCCCCGCGCGTGGCGCGACGCCGCCTACCGCTTGGTGGCCCGCCACCGCTACCGCTGGTTTGGCCGCCGGGAAAGCTGCATGCTGCCCACCCCGGAGTTGAAAGCCCGGTTTTTGTAGCAGGGAAATCGGGTGGCTTCGGGGCAGCTGGTCATGGCGTTTTTTGGAGCACGGTCCAAATTCCTTCTCAGGGTGATGCAGTCCTGAAATTCGCTCCATTCTTCAAGTACGAGCTGGCTTGGTATGCTTGTGCTGGTAATTGAGTAAAAATCCGTCAGCGCTGCTTGCGGCGGAGTTCGGCTTCGTAGACGCGGCGGCCCAGGTCGCGCAGAAAAGGAAAGCCGACGCCGTCATACTCGTATTTGTCGTCGTTCAGAAGTCCGTCGGCGTTGACGTAGAGCACGGCCGTGAGCAGAAACTCCACGCCGTGGGCCTCGTCCCGCACGTAGGCATTGTCGATGAGGAAGCCGTAGGCCTGGCCCATTTTGTTGAACACGCGCACGCCCGGCGGCAACGGCGCAATTCCGCCCCCGCCCAGCAGGAACTTGGCGTAGGTATCGGGGTAGTGCCCGGCATCGTAGCGCGGGTGCGGGCTTTCGCGCGGCAGTTGGGAAAGGGCCTCGCGCAGCAAGGCGTAGTCTTCGGGGGCCAGGCGCAGGCGCTGGGCCGCTGGCACGGTTTCCGGAAAGAGCACGACCCGCAAAAGCTGCTGCAAATCGGGCACCGAGAAAGCGTTTTTCTGGCTAAAATCCATCGGACCGGGCACCACTTGGGTGCCTTTCAGGTAGCCGTCGCCCAGCTTTTCGCCCCGCAGGTGCAGCCTAGGCCAAGCCCCGGCGAAGTAGCCGGCCGGCTGCTGGTACAGCAACTGCGTGGCGGCCGTATCGGCATAGAAAGCCACGGGGTTGGTGTGGCGAGTGCCGGGCTCCTGGTCGCCGATGGCCAGGCGGTGCAGCACGCGGCTGCGGCGCAGGCCAAGGCGTCGCAGCTCCTGGTTGAGCTCGGCCGGACCAACGAATTCATACAGCCGGTTGAAGGCGTCGTTGTCGCTCACCAGCAGCGCCTTGCGCACGTAGTTGGCCAGCGTGGGCCGGCCGCTGGCGCTGCTGGAGTCGCGGCGCACCCGCGTTTGCCCCGCGAAGGCCGAATCCGTCAGCATCACGGATTCGGGCGTCAGGCCGGGGCGTTGGGCACTCAGCGCCCGCAGCTTTTGCAAGGCCAGGGCCGCGGCCGCCAGCTTCACGGCACTGGCCGGGTAGAAGTAGTGGCGGGGCCGCACCCGGAAGCCGTAGCGCCGAAAGTGCGGCGTGCCGGCGGCGTCGCGCCAGATGCGGGTGTACTGGATTTGGAGGCGGTGCGCGGCGGGCCGGGCCAACACCCGGCGCAGGCCCGCGGTGTCGTGGCGCAGCACCTGACGCAGCGGGTTGGGTGGCGACTGGGCCACCGCTGGCTCCATTCCCAGCGCACCCATTAACAGCCAGAGGAGCAAGGGATAACGCATCAGAAATGAACTTGCTCGGCGCGGCGCAGGTAAGCCTCGTCGATGGTGGCGCCCAAACCGGGCCCGGTGGGCATTTCGGGTAGTTAACAATTGAGGACTACAAGTCCTCAGCAGGAGGCTTTCGGAGTACAACTCCGAAAGAGCCGAAGTGTCGGCGGCGGCTTTGGCGTCGTTGAAGTGCGTGTACAGCTTCTCGATGACGGCTGGGGCCACCTGGTCGGCCCCCCCAAATCGTGCGCGTGAACGCGGTCAGGGTGTACTCGTCGGCCACCACCGGCGTGCTCGTCAGCCCCGGCGTGGGCGCGTCCCCGGCCCCGGCCCAGCCGCGCACGGCAGCGGCCCTGGCTATTTGCGCAGCCTAACCCGCTTGTTCTTCCGCGTGGTTCATCAACTGCACCAACGGCTCCACCACTTCGGCAATCCACGCCGCGAGCAGCCGGTCGCGAACAGCCATCTTGTCGGCGGGCAGTGATGCGCCGTAATCGTTGGTGGCGTGGTTGTCGTAAAACGCCATGAAACCAGCAACGCTGTTGAACGCATCGGGCGCGAGATAACTAGGGTTGGACATGCGTCTTAAAATCCCATCCCGCACCTTTCTGGCTTCGGCAGCAGCCGCCACCAATCGAACATTTTCTTGCTGATGCTTATCAGTGAAAAGCGTAATGAGCTCATTGCATATTTCTACGGCTCTGTTCAACACTGGCGTATAG
>DASVTG010000057.1:0-3179 GCA_036387695.1 Hymenobacter sp.
CCGTGCAGATTGTGTACACGCTCAACGCCGATGGCTGCGTGGTGCAAGCCAGCCGAACCGTTGCCCTGGCGCCCGGCACCACGGCCGGCGCCGACCAAACGCTGTGCGCCACGGCGGGCTCTGTGGCGCTGGCAGGCAGCCCGGCCGGCGGGGTCTGGACCGGGCCGGGCGTGAGCGGCAGCGCGGCCACCGGCTTCGTTTTCACGCCCACCGCTGCCCTGCTCGGCGTGCAAACGTTAACTTATACCAGCAACAACCCAAGCATTTGCAACACGGCCACCCGCCGCGTAACCGTGGCGGCGCCCCCGGTGCTCAGTTTTGCAGGGCTGCCCGCTGCCGGGTACTGTTTGCCGGTGGCGGGCGCGCCGGCGTTGTCCGCCGTGCCGCTCACGGCCACGCCCGCGGGCGGTGCTTTCAGCGGGCCGGGCGTGAGCGGCAGCACTTCCACGGGTTTCTTTTTCTCGCCCAGCGTGGGCGCCGGGGTCCACCAACTGGTGTACACCTATAATTTCAACGGCTGCACGCTGCAAACCACCCAGTCCGTGACGGTAACCAGTCCGTTCACCGCCGCGGTGGCGGCCGATACGGTGCTGTGCCCCGGCAGCCGGCAGCCCTTTGCGCTGCGGGGCAGCCCGGCGGGCGGCACGTTCACGGGGGCCGGGGTGAGCGGCAACGCAGCTTCCGGCTTTGTGTTTACGCCGCCAGTTGGCTTCACTGGCTCCGTGAGCGTGGCCTACACCGTGGCCCGCGGGGCCTGCACCAGCACGGCCAGCCGGCGCGTGTCGGTGGCGGTGCCGCCAGCAGCGACGGCCGTGTGGGAGCCCCTGGCTTGCCCCGAAACCCGGCTCGCGCCGCTCGTGGTGCGCTTCCGGGTGGCTGATTTGGGAGGAGTTGGGCCCGCGCCCACCCTGCTGTGGGACTTTGGCGATGGCACCCAGTCCACCGAAGCCACCCCGACCCACACCTATGCCACGCCGGGCGACTACCAGCCGCGGGTGCGCCTGGGCTACAACCAGAACCGCTGCGACATCACGCTCGCCGCGCCCTTGGTGGAAGTGAAAGCGCGCAAGGTCCCCAACATCATCACGCCCAACGGCGACCTTCTCAACCAAACCTTCCGCCTGGGTCCCGATTGCACGCCGCGCCTGCAGGTTTTCTCGCGCTGGGGCCAGCAGGTGTACGAGTCGGCAGCCTACCACGACGAATGGGCTGCTGAAGGCCAGCCCAGCGGAATTTATTATTACCTCCTCTCCTACGCCGACGGCCACCGCGTCAAAGGCTGGGTGGAAGTAGCCCGGTGACGCTTCGCTCAATGAGCAATGAGCAATGAGCAAAAGGAACGTCATGCCGAGCGCAGCGAAGGACCTTCTCCTGTGTGCGCCGGTCGTACTTTATAGGAAGCTGGTTAGGCGTGGCAAGGTCCTTCGCTCCGGATGACAATTGTTCATTGTTCATTGTTCATTGATTTCACCAGCCACGCTACGTCAGCCCAGGCCGGCAAGAGGTCGGCCCAAGTGGCGCCGGTGGCGCGGCGGTAGTGCCACCACAAGTAAATTGTGCTGGCCAGATACGAAGCCGACATGCCCAGGGCCGCGCCCACCATGCCCAGGGCGGGCACTAGCAGCAAGCTCAGCGGCACGGTCACGGCCAGGCCCAGCAAGGCGGCGCGGTTGTTCACGCGGTAGCGGGCCGTGCCGCTGAAATAGCCGCTGGCCTGCATGCTGGCCCCGTTGATGAGGATGCCCGGCGCCAAGGCCAGAATGACGCCGTGCGCCGCGCCAAACTCCGGACCGAAAATGGCCGCCAGCCACGCGGCCGGCACTGCGGCCAGCCCCAACACGGCGGCGGCCGTGGCCAGGAGCGTGAGCCGGCTGGCACGCAGCGCTTCATAGGTTTGCCCGCGCTTGTCAGCGGTGTTCACCAGCGCCACGTACTGGATGAGCGCTGTGCTGCGCGGAATCAGCCAAATGGCCTCGGCCAGGGCCACGCCCACCGACAGCACGCCCAGCGCCCCGGCACCGGCTACATACGCCACGGCATAGTAGCCAAAGCGGTAGTTGGCGAAGGTGAGCAGGTTGGAGAGGTGGGCACCGCGGCTGTGCCGGGCCAGCTCGCGCGCCACGGCCCGGCGGCGGGCCCGGCGGTAGTTTGAGGGCGGGCCCGAGGCATCGCCCAGCCGGAGCAGCATGACCGTGCTGATGAGCCACGGCAAGCCGTACGCAACGTAGTTGGCGTAGTAGTAAGCCTGTACGCTGGCCCACTTAAACGGCCCAAAGGCCAGCGCCAATGCCCCGGCCAGCAGCGCCGCCTGCGCCGTGGTCAGCGCGTTGTAGGCCCGTTCGCGCTGCCGCCCCAGCAGCAAAAACACGTTGACGGACAGCAGCACCTGCACCAGCGTGACGCCGCCCAGGTGCAGCACGTACTCCGGGGCAACGGGCCGGAGCACCGCCACGACCGCCGCTCCCAGCGCACTCACCACCAGCGCCCAGCCGTAGGCCGGCCGCAGCAGGTGCCAGGCGTTGCGCCGTGGCACCAAGTATATCAGCGACGACCCGCCCACCAGCCCCGCCAGCAGCACCAGCCCCGACATGTCGGTGAAAAACAAGCTGACCGCCCCGCGCCCCGCAGCCCCCAGATAGCGCGCCGTGAGCCACACCACCGCGAAGCTCAGCCCCGCCGTGAGGGCCCGCGCCGCGAAGTGGTGAAGGATGCGTTGAATCATGCCTGTAAAGGAAACGGGCTACTGCTGACGCGCATCATCGGGGACGGGTCCACTATTATTTCCAAACGCGCTGCCAATTCCGATGAAGAAGGAATGCCGTCACCGCTTCGTGCCAACCCGATACATCCATATTTGTACTCACTCTGCACTTTTATTACTCATTTAATACTTTTCGATACAAACCACCAAACGCAACCCCCACATTATCAGGAGCGCACCGAATGGCGGCATCGGTCTGCAACTGAATGGAATTAAAGTTGACGCTTTTTGCAAGCACCGCCGTGAGGGCCGCCTCCAAGGCGGCTTCGTCGTCGGGCTCGACCAATAGGCCGAATGCATTTTCGGGCTGAAACAACTCGGGTACGCCGCCGGTGCGGGTGGCCACCACCGGGCAGCCGCAGGCCCGGGCTTCCAGCAGCACGCAGCCGAAGGTTTCGGCGCGGCTGAAGGAGACCAG
>DASVTG010000058.1:0-6071 GCA_036387695.1 Hymenobacter sp.
ACCTTGCGTCTCGTCGTGCGCGCCGTTTACAAGACGTGCGGACGGGGGCGTTCCACGACGAGACGCAAGGTTGCGCCGCTACTCCGCGCGTAGAACAGGAAATCGCCGTCAAGAACCGCTGTAACTTACGCTAGCTCGACCTCTAGCTCGGTCATGGTGGGTATCAATTTGAAAGCTTCGGCCAGCAGCTCATAGGAACGCAGGCGGTCCTGGAAATCGGCGGTGATGGTGACGGCCGTGATTTCGTCCACGGCGTACTCGGCGGCCAGGGCGGTGAACTGGGCGTGCACCTGCTCGGGGGTGCCGCTCACCACGCGGCCCTGGTTGTGGCGCAGGTGCAGCCGGTCTTCGGCGGTGAATTGGTAGCTGCGCACTTCGTCGGCCGTGGGGAAGGTGCCGCGCTCGCCTTTGCCGAAGCGGAGCAGCATGAGGTCCATGGCGGCGCGCAGCTCCTGAGCTTTGGCCTCGGTGTCGGCACAGATGGTGAACACGGCCATGTTGGCGAGCGGCGCCGCCAGCTCTTTGGAGGGCTGAAAGCGCTGGCGGTAGGTGCGCACGGCTGCCGGCCCGCCGTGGCCGTTGATGAACTGGGCGAAGGAAAAGGCCATGCCCAAATGCGCCGCAAACAAGCCGCTCTGGCCACTGGAGCTCAGCAGCCAGAGTTCGGGCACGCTGGGCGCCTGCGGGCCGGCCATCACGCGCTCGTGAATGGTTTCGGGCACTTTGTCGTCGCGCAGGTAGGCTTGCAGGTCCATGAGTTGCTCCACGAAGTCCTGCTCGCTGAAGGTGTTGGCCGGGTTGAGGGCGTGGGCGGTGAGGCGGTCGCCGCCGGGGGCGCGGCCCATGCCCAGGTCGATGCGGCCGGGAAACAGGGTTTCGAGCATGCGGAAGTTTTCGGCCACTTTCAGGGCGCTGTAGTGGGGCAGCATCACGCCGCCGGAGCCCAGGCGAATGCGGCTGGTGTGGTTGCCGAGGTGGGCAATGAGCACCTCCGGGGTGGTGCCGGCCAGCGTTTCGGTGTTGTGGTGCTCGCTCACCCAGAAGCGGGTGTAGCCGAGGCGGTCGGCCAATTGGGCCAGCTCCACGGTTTCGAGGACGGCCTGGCGCGGGGTGCTCCCCGGCCGGATGGGCGACTGGTCGAGGACGTTGAGGCGAAGTTTTGGGGTGATGGTCATTTTCGAGGGGGGGAATAAGCCTTGAGAACCAATCCAAGGGCCGTCCGGTTCGTGGGCACTTCGCACGGGCCTGGAATGAACATTTGTCGACTTGGCTGTTACGCCCCCGAACTTTCAATCACTGCCTTTTTACATGAGCGACCAAAACTTCGTCACCCTATCCGTGGCCGACGGCACCGAAATGCGTGCCTACACGGCTTTTCCGGAAAGCACCGGCCCGGTGCCCGGCATTATTTTGCTACAAGAAGCCTTCGGGGTGAACCACCACATCCGCAGCGTGGCCGACCGGCTGGCGCTGGCGGGCTACGCCGTTGTGGCGCCCGAACTATTCCACCGCACCGCCGCGCCAGGCCTGGAAATTGCCTATTCCGATTTTGCCACCGGCGCCATGCCGCACTACAGCGCCATCAACGATGCGGACCTGACTGCGGACCTGCAAGCTTCCTACGACTGGCTGCAGGCGCAGGCGCTGGTGATAGCCGATAAAACCGGCAGCGTTGGCTTTTGCCTGGGCGGCCGGGTGTCGTTCCTGGCCAATGCCGTGCTGCCCCTGGCCGCGGCCGTGTCCTACTACGGCGGCGGCACGCACACCCTGAAAGACCGGGCTGCCGACCTGCACGCGCCGCACCTGTTCTTCTGGGGCGGGCTGGACGCGCACATCAGCAAAGAGCACATTGCCGAGGTGACCGATGCGGTAGAAGCCGCCGGCAAGCCGTTCATCAACACCACCATTTCCTACGCCGACCACGGCTTCCACTGCGACGAGCGCCCCAGCTACCACCCCCAGGCGGCCGCGGAGGCTTGGGCGCTGACGCTGGCTTTCTTTAAGGAAAAGCTGGGCGCGTAAGGCTTTAATATTATAACGAGCAATAAAAAGCGCGTCATGCTGAGCGCAGCCGAAGCATCTCCACCGCACGAGTAATCCTTTCGATTGGATTTAGTTGAGTGGTAGAGGTGCTTCGGCTGCGCTCAGCATGACGCGCCTTTTATGCTTTGGCCATTTTGTTCCGGCTAAATGCGCGCCGCGGCCCCCGGCTCCCTCGCCGCTTGCCGGCCCAGGTGCTGCGCCATGCTGCTGGCCAGCACAATCTGCAGCGCATGATACAGCATGAGCGGCAGCAGAATCAGGCCGGTGACGGCGCTGGCCGGGAACAGCAAGCCGGCCATGACGCTGCCGTGAACAAGGGACTTTTTGGAGCCGCAGAACACGGCCACCACTTGGTCGGCGCGGGAGAAGCGCAGGGCGCGGCTCAGGCCCCAGATGATGGCGAACACCAGCAGGTACAACCCCACCATGCCGGCGCCGAGCTTGACCACGTCGGCCGGGCGGTAGCGACTAAAAATGCCTTCGGCAAACGACTCGCAGAAAGCGGTGAAAACGATGAGCAGGATGGTAACTTGGTCGAAGATGCGCAGGCTGGCTTTTTGCCGTTCGGCGAAGACGTTGAACCGGGAATTGAGCAGCACCCCCGCCCCTACCGGCAGCACCACTTGCCACAGCAGCTGCACCGCCAGGCCCCAGAGCTGGCTGCCGCCCGTGCCGGTGTGCTAAAACAGGCTGGTGAGCAGCGGCGTGAGCAGGATGCCCAGCAGGCTGGAAATGCTGGCGTTGAAAATGGCCGCCGGCAGGTTGCCGCCCGCAATGCTCACCATCACCACCGACGTGGAGACGGTGCTGGGCAGCGCGCACAGAAAGAAGATGCTCTGCCAGAGCATGTCGCCGCCTGCGGAGCCAAAAAACGGCCGCACCAGCAGCGCCAGCGCCGGAAACAGCGCAAACGTGGCCAACTGCACCAGCACGTGCAGCCGCCAGTTGCGCATGCCGGCCCGCAGCTTCTCAAAGCTCAGCTTGAGGCCGTAGAAGAAAAACACCAGGGCCACCCCAACGGTCGTGATGAGCTTCCACGGCACGGGGCTGGCCTTGCTGCCCAGGCCCGGCTGGAAGTAAGCCAGCGCCACCACCCCCATCAACGCCAGCAGAAACCAGTCGAGGCCGGCGCGGGCCAGCAGCGCGGCAAAACGGTTAGGAGCGGGGGCAGCGGGTTGAATCATAGGGCGTAAATGCAGTAGCGCGAACTTTGCAGTTCGCGTCCCCGCGCCGTTACAGTCGTTCGGGGACGCGAACTACAAAGTCCCTGCCGGGCACGGTCGCGCTACTCTAATCTACTCTACTGCGCGCCACTAAAACGCGAGCAGCGCCAGGGCTTGCTCCCGCAGCAGTTGGCGGGAAAGGTCGTGGTTCAGCCCGTCCTCGGCGTTCAAATCCTGGCTGATGAAGGGCAGGCGGACGCGCTGGGGCAGCACGGCCGTGCCCAGGTACATCAGTATGTCGGTGAGGTGCGCCATGGCCAGCAGGCCGCCCTGGCCGCCACTGCTCAGGCCCACCAGCGCGGCTTTTTTGCCGGCGATGCCGCCGGGGTAGGGCAGGCCGTCGATGAAGGCTTTTAGCACGCCGGGGAAAGACGCATTGTATTCGGGCGTGATGATAACCAGCTTATTGCCGGCGTCCAGCATGGTGGCCAAGCGGTTGAACTCCGGGTTGGTGCCCACCTGGGCATACAGCGCGCTGAGGATGAAGTCGACGGGCAATTCGGCCAAGTCGAGGATTTGGCTTTCGGCTCCCAGCTCCGTGAGCACGGTGCGGTAGTAGTTGGCAATGCGGCGGGCGCGGGAGTTGGGCCGGTTGGTACCGGCGAGCAGGGTTATCAAAACGAAACGGAAAAACGGAGGATGAATCTGCGGTTAACCCACGAACCCAGCGGTTGGTTGTGAAATGGCTCGTTGCGGGCCTCGATTGTGTGGGCAAGGCTTGGCCAAATTCATCTTGCGGCTGGTTAGCATATTCAAATACAGATTATTAATTTTAAATCAGGTGCTGCAACCTTGGTCTTGTCGGATTCGCTGAATCTTCTACCGCTTAAGCTACCCAGATGCCATGGACCGTCCCCAACGCCCGCCCCTCCGCCCCAAGCATTTTGAGCCCTCCACCTTATCCCAGAGCGTTATTGCCATGCCCTTGCTCGGGGAGTTGCAGCGGGAGCAGGAGCGCCTGCACCTGCAAACCCGGCTGGCCAAGCTGGAAGCGAGCCGCAAACCCAAGGAAAAACCGACGGCAGAAGCCATCGCCGCCCGGCAGCAATGGGCCGCGGCGAACTTTGAGCAGGGCCCGCCCCAGCTGTTCAGCATCATCATCGACCTGAACCTGGAATACCCCGGCAAACGGGTGGGCGCCATGGACTGGGTGGTGAAAACCCTCAACCGCCTCGTGCCCGGGCTTACGGAGGTGCCGGAGCACCAGCGTCCGGGATTGAACGCCGACCAGGACCCCAAAAACCAGTACAGCCAGCAGTACTTGTTTGTGAAAGTGGAAGGCGCGGTGGTGTGGGAGCTGGTGAAGCTCGACCGCGAGCAGGCGACTAAAAAGCGGGAGAAAAACACGCCCGAGGCCAAAAGCCAGATGCGCACCGGCCCGCGGGCCATCTACCACATCTGGTCGGATTTTAAGATTCGGGCCTTGCTGAATAAGTCCATCTCGACCGTGAAATGCGACGCCGCCCACGCCGCGTACTCGGCCTACGGCGAGGGCATCGTGTGGGCCGTGATGGACTCAGGCATCGACGTGAACCACCCGCATTTTGCCACCCACAAAAACCTGGAAGTGGCCCTGCCGCTCAAGCACACCGACTTCACGGGCTCGGCGCCGGGTGCCAAGGGCGAGTCGGCCGCGGCGCGCGACGAGGCGGGGCACGGCACCCACGTGGCGGGCATCATCGGGGGCATGTGGGGCGACGCCAAGCGCACCCCCAAGGTTTTCACGCGCCAGCGCGACGAAAGCGGCGCCGTGGCCCTGGCCCCGGTCGAGACAAAATCCCTCAGCGGCATGGCCTCCAAGTGCAAGCTGCTGAGCCTGAAAGTGCTGGACGAAACCGGCGAGGGCGAAGCCAGCAACCTCATTGCCGCCATCGCCATGATTCAGGAACTCAACGGCTACGGCCGGCACCTGCTCGTGCACGGCGTGAACATGAGCGTGGGCTACTCCTTCGACCCCGAGTGGTTTGCCTGCGGCCAAAGCCCGCTGTGCGTGGAAGTGAACCGGCTGGTGCGCTCGGGCGTGGTGGTGGTGGCCGCGGCCGGCAACACCGGCTACGGCGTGTCCCAGAGCCAGTTCAACGGGGTGATTTCGGCGGGGCTGCCCTTCACCATCAACGACCCCGGCAACGCCGAACTGGCCATCACCGTGGGCTCGACGCACCGCGAAATGCCCCACACCTACGGCGTTTCCTACTTCTCCTCCAAAGGGCCCACCGGCGACGGCCGCGCCAAGCCCGATTTGGTGGCGCCGGGCGAGAAAATTCTTTCCTGCGCCGCGGGCACCATGCTGCAGGAAATAAAAGACCAGGGCCAGGACTGCGACTACGCGGAAGACAGCGGCACGAGCATGGCCGCCCCGCACGTGTCGGGCGCCGTGGCCGCGTTTCTGTCCATTCGCCGCGAGTTCATCGGCCACCCCGAGCGGGTGAAAGACATTTTTCTGAGCACCGCCACCGACCTCAAGCGCGAAAAATATTTCCAAGGAACCGGCCTCGTGGACCTGATGCGGGCCATTCAGTCGGTGTAGCGCACGCGCTTTCTCTCACTTTTTTCTGTTGCAAACGATGGACGGCTCCCAGGATTTCCCGTTTTTTCCCGTCGAGTTTGCCAAGGACGGCAGCCTCTTCAACCCCGCGCTGGCCACGGCCTTGCTCGGCGGCCTGCGCGCGGCCCAGGCCACCGACCTGCTGGTGATTTCACACGGCTGGAACAACGACATGGACGAGGCCCGCGACCTGTACAAGCGGTTTCTGGGGGAGGTGAGCGGCGTGCTGCGAAACCCGCAGGGCTAACTAAACCTGGCGG